>JAACEJ010000638.1 GCA_011682565.1 Actinomycetota bacterium
CCCGGCGTAATACCGGAACCCAACCGTATCATATTTGCATCTGTTGTCGAATTGCCCTCTACAGTAACTCCCAGAACTTTGATCGACCGTTTTTGCGCCAGGCCGTCTGCAAATGAAAGCAAAAGGCCGAGTAGAATAACTATTGAAATCTTTTTGAGCATATTACACATGAAACCTTACCTATAATTTTTGAATCTGTAAAGTTAGTAAATTCTTAGCTTTTTGTAAAGGAAAATATAAAATTTAAAACGGAAACCAATGGCGCAAAACAATTCGTTTATCCTCAGGATTATATTTCATCAAACTATCATAATCGTACTCAAGTTCCAGCAATAGTTTTGGATTAATCTGATATTCGAAGCCGAACTGATGGTGCAATCCCACTCCTTTTCCTTTGTAGCGATAATCAATGCCCGCCTCAACCTGGCCGGTATATTGAAAAAAGAAACGATCAGCAAGATATTTTCCTACCATAATTTTTGTACTTCGCAGCAGCGCCAGCCGTGTGTTTAATTCATAATTATTATTCAAATTAAAATCAATGATATTTTTCGTAAAGCGCGAACTGAATCGCACATAATCCAGACCGAGAACATTTTCAAGTGTCCGTTCGACCGGACGAAAAAGCGGACGAAAGAGGATATTTTCCGTACTAAGCCCAATAGCATCAAACGCTGTGTTTTGTAGCGACCCGGTCGAATAACCGAGAGCGGCCAAAATTTGCTCTTCCGAACTTCCTAAATTGGGATTGTCGGTGCTGAGCTTAAAGCGAATATGGTTCCACCTGGCACGTCCTTGCTTCTCGCGAACAATATCATCAGCCTGTCTTTTGGGCATCGTTTCATCTACAGTTTGCAGCGTTAACATAACTTGAGTTGGAATTCCTACCGAATCCGTTACCGTGGTTCTGGCTTGCCCGTATACAACAGGTATAAGACCACTTTTATCAAATTCAGCGCCGGCTCTTTCAATGCGAAAATTCATTCCAAGATATTCGATAAATCCGTTTGTCGATCTCACATGACCGTTAATACGAAAGCTCTCATCCGAAACTTTTCCCGTAAATTCCAGTGTACTGTACTGACGGTCGATCTGCATATTCACGTACACTTTATCCACAACACCGGGAAAAGAACGGATATATCTCACGTCCTGCTCCGGAGTAACGGATAAATCCCATTGCATATTTTCAAGTAATTCGGCAATTATCGGCGAAGGTTTTTGCGTTCCCTCTAAAAAAGGATACATAAATTGCATATGATACAAATGAATGGAGCCACGCAACCGGGGACTGGTACCGGGACCGGCAAAATAAAACTTTTCCCTGTCCGTACGACCACCGAAGACAAAGTCACCATAAACGCCCGGCTGCATAAGACCCGAAATATTCAGCGGGACACCCTGGTCCGTGGATTCCAGTTCCAGAACACCAAGATTAATACCGGACCCACCCAAAACCAAATTTTCCAGTTCCACACCGGCCACAGCATCATCAGCAAGCTGATTCGAAATTCTGAATGGTTTTCCTCCCATCTCACCGGCCAAGGTTTTAATATGCAAAAACTGATCTTCCGGTTCAAATTCTATATCGGCATGGAGATCCGACAAAGGCGGAACAACAGATTGTAATTTCAGCTTGCCATCGGAAATGTTTAGCCTGGCTGCTTCCAAAACAGGGCTTGACGGCGTGCCACTGATTTTAGCAGTAAATGTTCCGGAGCTACTCGACTCTTGAAAATATTTTGTCATATCCGAAAATAAAGTCAAAAAGTTTCCATGCCCGGATAAATCAAGATGTAAACTGTCATCCGGCCGCAAGGGATAGACACCTGAGCCAAGTAATTCATAATTATCAAAACGGTTTAATCGAAATCTCCGGATATTTAAAACAGGACCTGACGGCTCCTTTTTCATTTTTGTACGCTTTTCGCCAAGTTGTACTTCTAATTCGTTAAAAGGAAATTTGAGAAACTTTCCATCCTTTACGGCGACAACTCCTGAAATTTGCGGATTCGACAAACGGCCATTAAAGTCTAAATCTATAAAAGAATTACCGGAAATAAATGACGGCCCCCCGGTTGTTCGGCGCGCCAACTGTGCGACATCAAAACCCGCGCCTGTGATATTAAAACTCATATCATCAATTTTGGAATCATAATCGCCATAAGCATAAAGCAGTGTTGATTCATTTGTATTGAAAACAAATCGTTGTAAATGAAAGTTGGAGGAATCATATTTGAAAAACAGATCGCTTTTGTAGGGGCCGTTCTCATAAAAAAAAGCTTTCCTCAAGTTAAGCTGCCCCGCTATTCCGGGATTCTGATCTGTTCCGCTAATCGTTATGTCAGAATTAAGCAAGCCCTTGAACGAGGAATCCTGGATAAAGAAACGTGAAATATCAAATTCATTCAAAACAATTTTACCTGAAATGTCCCGAAGAGTCGGTCCATGCTGCTTTGCCATAAAAGACGCCGATAATTGATCGCCCAATGAGAGTTTCTGAAGATTAATCGAATCCTTGTTCTTGTTAAAGGCAAATTCGCCCTGAAATTCACGGTCGGCCCCCGGATAAATAAATATCTTTCCGCTTGTCTTCAGCATGTCCGGATTTCTGTCAAAATCAGCCGTAACTTTGGCCACATCCATCTTAATGTAGCCTCCCTCCAAAGCGCTCACTTTCGCATCAACAGCAAATCGGTTAGCAGACCCATGAGCTGAAAGACTCGATGTAAAGTTGTCGACAATCTTTCTTTCATACGGGACATTGTAAAAATAGGGTAATAATTTAAAAAGTCCTTCCATTGCAATATTGAATGTCGCAGGAGTATGAGAAAAATCCAGGAGTGCACTAAACTTTGGCCCGCCATTTTCCGACAGAGGAGAAGAACGTAAAAGTTTATTATGAAATGAAAAGGCCGATCGCAAAACAAGCGAATCATTTGCATCTTTCATAAATTTCAAACCATAGCTGCCAAAAATTGTCGGGTTATTTAA
>JAACEJ010000639.1 GCA_011682565.1 Actinomycetota bacterium
AAGTCTGATTCAACGTTTCACGGTATGCGAATTTCCTTGCGTGGAAAATACGGCATCAAAAATCAGGATCAACCGGATGGACTAGTTCCCAAGGATGATGCGGAAGCATTTCTTCGTTTTTTCCCAGGCAATAAAACCGCCGGGATTCTTTTTTCAAATTCTCAATACCGAATCATTGTTCTGGGATTTGGCCTCGAGGGCGTCTGCGGTCCGAAAAAAGCAACTTTGGCGATTTTTTTAAAAAACAGTTTTAATTGGCTGAAGCAAACGGCAACTTTTGTTCGCAATGAAAGCACAGGAAATTTGCCGACTGTATTCCACCTTTTTGCAAATTATCCAAATCCTTTCAACGGCAGTACACAAATCACTTTTTCTGTACCAAAGAGAACAGCTATAAAACTTGAGATTTTCAACGTGCTTGGCCAAAAAGTGGAAACACTTGTGGACAAGCCTTTGTCTGCGGGCACCTATCACTTGAACTGGAATGGGTTTGATACAGCAGGGAGGAGGGTTGCCGCCGGTGTGTACACGATCAGAATGTCGTCAAAAAAGCAGCAGCAAATTCACAAAATGCTTTATTTGCCTTAATTTCAAATGATGCAAAATTTCGTACATCTGCACGTTCATTCCAATTATTCGTTCTGCCGCGGTGCAAATACCATAGAGCAAATCTGTGCGGCTGCCAAAGAAAAGGGAATGACGCACATTGCCCTGACGGATACGAATGGACTTTATGGTCTGGTCTGGTTTTTAGAAACGGCCAAAAGATTCGGGTTGACGCCGCTTATTGGCGCGCATTTGAAAACCGATCATAACCACTGCGTTTTATTGGCGAAAAATCTGAAAGGCTATAAATTTTTATGCAAAGCGATCACGAATATTCACATCGCAGATCATCCTTCGCTATTTCATATTTTAGCACAAAGAAAGAAAGATGTAGTTGTTCTTACCGATGATTTAGACATCCTGAGCCGGTTCGTCTCGAAAAACAACCTGGAAAATATTTTTGCAGAGATCATTCCATACAGGAACAGAGAGGACGTGTTGCAATTCGCCCGAAAGCATCGAATCCCGCCCGTGGCCGGCAATGCCGTATATTTTGTTGAAGAAAAGGATTGGAAAATCCACCGTCTTTTGCTAACCATTGACCTGAACACTTCTTTGCAAAGAGTGCCGTTGGATGAATTGGCTGAGAAAGAAGCTTTCCTGAAATCCCGGGAGGAAATGGTTCGGGCTTTTCCCGACTGTCCGGAAGCAATAATCAATACGCAAAAAATCGCTACTGAATGTACTTTTATTTTAGATTTTTATAACTTTATCTTTGCTTCAGTAACCGGACAGCATGGTGAAACGGCAGCTTCTCTGTTAAAAAAAGAAGTCGAAAAAGGTTTGGAATGGAGATACGGCACTGTGAATGACAAGCTGCGCAAGCGCATGAATTACGAAATGAGTATTATCGAAGCAAAAAAATTTGCTCCTTATTTTCTTGTTGTTGCAGATGTAGTTCGCAAAGCGCCGCGAACCTGCGGCCGAGGCTCTGCGGCTGCCAGTCTTGTGAGTTATGCCCTCGGCATTACACATGTTGATCCGATCAAATACGATTTGTTTTTTGAACGCTTTCTTAATCCCGGCCGGGTCGATCCGCCGGACATCGACGTTGATTTTCCGTGGGATGAACGAGATGATATTCTGGACTATATTTTTCACAAATACGGTAAAGATTGTACGGCGATGATTTCCAATCATAACAGTTTCAAGGCGCGTTCGGCTGTGCGGGAAATTGCCAAGGTGTATGGCATACCGGACGCTGAAATCGGCAACATAACCAAAAAGATGTCTTCTTACTGGCAACCTGATAATTTGTGGAATCTCACTAAAACTCATCCAATATATAAAAGAACAGATTTCCCCAAACCATGGGAAGAAATATTTTCCCTAGCGGAAAAGATACGTGGATTTCCGCGGCATTTATCTGTGCATTGCGGCGGTGTTGTCATTGCACCGGATGGCCTGGACAATTATGTACCGACACAGGAAGCAAAAAAAATCCTCAACCCTACAGGCATCATTCGTGATGGCTCCAGCGGTTTGCCTCACGATGTGAATGATAACAATCATATTCGCGTTGTTCAGTGGGAAAAAGATCAGTCCGAAGAAATGGGATTGATCAAAATGGATATTCTCGGTAATCGTTCTCTCGCAGTTATTCGTGATGCTTTGCGTGCCATTGAAATAAATTATGGCGTTAAAATAGATTATGCCAAATGGAATCCGCTTCAGGATATGGAGACGATTAACCTGCTTGCGCGCGGGGATACGATCGGTGTCTTTTATGTTGAATCTCCGGCCATGCGGCTTTTGCAGAAAAAAACGGGCAAGGGTGATTTTGAACATTTGGTCATTCACAGTTCCATTATCCGGCCTGCGGCTAATGTTTTCATTAGCGAATACATTCGTCGTTTGAAAGGGGGGACGTACACGCCACTGCACCCATTATTGGAAGAAAAGCTCGGAGAAACTTTCGGCATCATGGTTTATCAGGAAGATGTTTCCAAAGTTGTAATGGCATTAGCGGATTTTACGTCGGCGGAGGCAGACGATCTGAGAAAGATTCTTTCCAAAAAACACAAACAAAAGCAAATTCAGAATTATAAAAAAAAGTTTTATGTCGGTGCCGGAAAAAATCATATCGCTGAAGATATAATCGACAAAATCTGGGAGATGATCCTGAGCTTTTCCGGTTACAGTTTTTGCAAACCGCATTCCGCATCGTATGCGATGGTGTCTTTTAAATCCGCTTATCTTCGCGCACATTATCCGGCGGAATTTATGGCTGCCGTCATTTCCAATCAGGGCGGATATTATTCCGCTTTTGCATATATCTCTGAAACTCGTAGAATGGGAATAAAAGTGCTTTTACCCGACATTAACAAAAGTGAAAAACATTATGCGGGAAAAGAGTTGCAAATTCGCGTTGGTTTCATGCAGCTCAAA
>JAACEJ010000640.1 GCA_011682565.1 Actinomycetota bacterium
GGTTTTACATTCTTTGAGAATGGCACTTGCCGGTTTATCTGCTGCAACGAGTCCGGAATTCGGAAAATATTTTACACTATGAATTTTTGCAAAAATACCAACAGCTTTTAAATAATCGTTTTCATACTCCAGCCAACGGCCGGGAAGGTACTCCATTACCAACATGCCGTGGGGTGAAATTTTTCTCGAGTCGTCCAGATACAGCGGCCGGGGCGTCACACCGGTGTTCTGCAGAATTTCAAGCGTACGGAATTCATAGGCAATCTGATTTTCCAGATGCATTTGGCTGCCGGTGTTCAGGCGCAAAACCGCTTGTAATTTTGCAGATGAAAGTAAAAAATTAACATTGTATTCGCCCTGCGCCAAAAATTTAACGGAAATATTTTTTGTGCCGAATAATTCTTGAATGCTTTTCCGGCGAGCATATAGCGCTGCGATTTCATTAAAATCGGTCATGGTTTTTTATTTCCAAAGGTATACCAGCGAGTGAGGGTTTGAGGTGAAGCACCCAGTGAATAGGCAATTTGCAGCGCCCAGTTGCGAAACACATTCCTGGCTATCCCCTCATCCAGCCATCTGCGGGCGGATGTTAAAATTCTCGGCCGCAAAATGATAATTTTTCCGCGTTTCTTTAGCTGTTTGCAAAATTCCATATCTTCCATGAGCGGAATTTCGGCATATCCACCCATTTCTTCAAAGACGCTTTTATGTACAAAAATACCCATGTCGCCGTAAAAAGTGTGCAGGAAATGATTTTTCAGATTAGAGGTAAATTCCGTTATGCGAAAATAAAGTGAGGGATGATCAAAGCTGTATTCAAAGGCGCCTCCGACAATTTCCGGGTCTTTTAATGCTTCGCGCATGGCTTTGATGGAATCTTGGTGCGGCAGACAATCCGCATGGAGAAACCAAAAAATGTCTCCGCCGGCAACCTTTGCTCCGGCGTTCATTTGTACGGCACGGCCTTTTGCAGATTGGATGACCCGCGCGTACGGTGCTGCTTTTTCGACCGTATCATCGGAGCTGTTTCCATCGACAACAATTAATTCCAAATTAGAATCGAGGGTGGAGACATGCTTTAAAATGTGCTGAATATTTTCTGCTTCATTGAGCGTTGGAATGATGATAGAAATATCTTGCATGGAAATTTTCCCTGATGCAGATCATGTTGCCGGTATTTTTGCCTGACATTGCGATTTCTGCCCCTATGGTACATAAAAAATAAAAAAACGGATGAACTGGCAAAGCCCATCCGAAGAATTCTAACAGAAAGAATCTATTCACTTTCGGCGGAAGTTCCGGCAGCCCTTTGGGCCAATTGCGCATCAATCATAAACAAGCCGTGTCCGGAGGCGCCGACCATTTTGATCTTTTGCAGGATACTATCCATAGATGCTTCTTCTTCCACCTGCTCGGAGACGAACCAGTCCAGAAATGTTTTGGTTGCGTGGTCTTTTTCCTTTATAGCCAAATCCACCAGACCATGAATTCTTTGGGTAACGTATTGTTCGTGTTTTAAAGCAAGGGAAAAAATATCCTCTACATCTTTGTATTCCATCGGCGGTTTGTCAATCGCTTCCAGAATCACCCGCCCACCTCTTTCATTGAGATAATGATAAAACTTTTGTACATGTCCCATTTCTTCCTGGGCCTGAACTTTGAAAAAATTCGCCACACCGTTTAAGCTTTTGTTTTCAGCCCAGGCAGCCATTGCTACATAATAGTAGGCTGAATAAATTTCTTTGTTGATTTGGACATTTAGTTCTTTTTCCATTTCTTTTGCTAACATTTTTATTTCTCCTGTTTTTAATTGTATATTAATCTGATCACATAAAGCTGGATAATTATAACATAATGACCGGTAAAATATTTCACAAAAACACGGCAATTGCAAGACTCGCTGCAAACCCTGCAATCTCTACGAAATGAAACAAATCGAGTAAAGGTGTTCTCAATAATTCCTGTTTAAAAGTATTTTTAAAAAATGGCTCAGATATTCGCGCGCCGGGCTATCAGAAATGATCGACAGCGCCTCTTTTGCTTCTTCCAATTCATGGCGCACGCGGCTTTTTGCAGCGTCGATAGTGCCCATTTCCGCAAACAGATGAATGGCTTGTTCAACTTTTTGGCGTGAGATATTTTTTTCGCTTAAAATTTCTTTGAGAAATCTGCGATTCGCCCCGTTTGCATTTTGCAAGGCATGCAAAATAAGAAAAGTCTTTTTATTCTCCTGCAAATCACTTCCTACATTCTTCCCGAGAATTCGTTCATCGGCAATGACATCAAGCAAATCATCCTGAACCTGGAAAGCTCGCCCCAGCAAGTGGCCGTATTTCTCAACCGCCAGAATATAATCCCTGTTTTCCGTTCCCAAAAGCGCACCGATTTTGCAGGACATGGAAATAAGTGCTGCCGTTTTCTTTTCGATCATTGTAAAATACTCATCGATCGCAACCGAATCCCGATTTTCAAATTCTTTATCCAGGGCCTGGCCTTCGCAAACTTTTAAAATTCCGTTTGAAAAGGTTGTCATAACCCGCTGAAGATTGACCGTTGTCGTTTGATTGAGAGTCTGATAAGCTAAAACAAGCAGACCATCTCCGGAAAGGATTGCTACATTTTTATCCCAATGTTTATGAACAGTTTCTCTGCCGCGGCGCAGGTCGTCATTATCCATAATATCGTCATGAACGAGGGTAAAGTTATGCACCAGTTCCACAGCAGCGGCAGCATTCAATGCATGCTCCGTTTTTCCGCCAACAGCTTCATTTGCCAGGAGCAGCAACACAGGGCGAATTTGTTTTCCCCCCGCCGCGAGCGCATAACGCATCGGTTCATATAATGAAACGGGCTCCTTTTTCGCCAGGATTTCCCCAATCTTTTGAGAAATCTGTTCTTTAAGTGATGAAATTTTCTTGTCAAAATTTGTTTTCAAATAATACCTCTTGCGCGTTTTGAAATAGTTAAAAATTACATTAAAGAAAATTGAGA
>JAACEJ010000641.1 GCA_011682565.1 Actinomycetota bacterium
TTCTTGTTGGCGATTTATATTGTTAATTATATCAAATACCATGATTTCATTCTTGAGGGAAACGGACTGCAAATTTTTCTGTATCTGACGGGTTTATGGCTGCTCACATCCGAATGGACAGGAAAATTCAGAGAACGGTTCAAGAAGAATATTTATTATCTGATTTCTCCTTTTTTTAAAGCAGCCGCTCTGATGGCGTTAACAATGGCATTGCTTGTTTTTGCGTTCGGCCTTTTTCACTATTCGCGCTTTTATATTTTTGGCACAATTTTACTGTTCATTTCTCTGGAGATACCGTTTTATATTCTGTTCAGCATGTATCGGTCGGGACGAAAGGAAGATCGGGACATTGAATCAAGGGAAGAAGTCCTTGATATTTTCAGGCAGGAGAAATTAGAACCTGCTAGGAAAAAGATTACAGAAGTAAATGAACCTGTGCAAACCAGGTTGAAGGATATTTATTTGCGTGATAATCCGGAACTTTTACATTTTATAGAAAAAAATATCGATACCCAAAATATTGATGCCGGTGCCGCCAAAGTTCTTAATACGCATACTTTTTATAATATTCGGATTTTGGAAAACCGTTCGCTGGATTTGTTTATTAATCTTCATCGTGTGAACGATTTCCGGCGCATCAATGAATATTTTCTTGAGGTGCATAAAAAAATTATCAACAGCGGCTATTTTATCGGATGCAAATCGACGGTGGACAGTCATCGTGAACACATTTTTAACAAGTACCCGGATTATATCGCGCGAATTATTTGTCTTTTTAATTTTGTTTTTCATCGTGTATTCCCCAAAATTCCTTTTTTACAAAAAATATATTTTGTGTTATCAAGGGGAAAGAACAGGGTGCTTTCCAGGGCCGAAATCCTGGGAAGACTTCATTTCTGCGGCTTTAAAGTTTTTGCGCTCGAAAACGTGGGAGACCATGTTTATTTTATTGCGCAGAAATTAAAAACTCCTTCCCTTGATCTTAATCCTTCTTACGGCCCGTTAATTACTTTGAAAAGAGTGGGATATCAAGGACAAATTATTTATATAAAAAAGTTGCGCACCATGCATCCCTATTCAGAGTATCTGCAGGATTATGTTTTCGAGAAAAACAGTCTTGCCGAAAACGGCAAATTCAAGGATGATTTTCGCGTGACCGAATGGGGGAAAATATTTCGCAAATTGTGGATCGATGAACTGCCGCAGTTGATCAATTTTGTACGCGGCGACGTTGGCTTGATTGGTGTACGCGCATTGAGTGAACATTATTTCAGTTTATATCCCAGGGACTTGCAGGAACTGCGTGTGCAGTTTAAACCTGGACTCATTCCGCCCTATTATGCAGACATGCCCCGTTCATTTGACGAAATCATCGAATCTGAAAGACGCTATCTTTTAAATAAAAAATCACACCCGTTTCGCACAGACCTTGTTTATTTTTTCAAGGTGTGGAATAATATTCTGTTCAAAAAGGCGAGAAGTCAATAAGAAAAGGTGAACGGAGATGGGGAGAAAAGAAAATGACTACTAAAGCAATGTTACAAACTTAAAGTATATCTGAGAAATGAAATTATGGCCAAGTGGTTGCGGCGGCTAAAAATCATTATTTTTATTATTCTTTTGGGCCTGTTTTTGGGAGAATTGTCTGTTCCTTTGGCTATTGGAGGGGATAGTCAGATTTCTCCTTATTTTAATCTTAAGCAGTATAACCTTCTTTTGGATTATGCTGTCAACAGCGGGTCGATTCAGGTTTTGCATCCTCTCAATCAGCCCTATTTTGCCGCCGATCTTTTTCATTCCTTTGAAACGTGCGCAAAAAAGGCCGGTTTTTACCGGAATTGGGCGCATCTGATTAAATCGGATTTGCAGCGTTTTGTACGTCCCGATTCAATGGATGCAAATGTCGGATATTGGGATTTGGGCGCCAACGCTACGCATCGAATGTATGGCGGGAACAAACAGGCCTATACAAAATACAGAACAGAGATTTATGGTATTTATATATTGCCGAATCTTGTTCTTATGAATCGTACGGTTACGGATCAATTATTTAACGATGATCCGTTGTACGAAGGCGATACAAGTGAATGGATTCAGGGCAGGGTGGAAGATGCTTATGCATTATTTAAATATAAATCTCTGCGATGCTTTGGCGGAAGGTTGTCGAGAAATTTCGGTATGATTAACGAACCCAGTCTGGTGTTATCAGACCATCCCTACAGTTACGATCATTTCGGCTTTTCATTGGCCGTAAAACGTTTGCAATTTTCTTTTTATACTTCGCGTCTCAACGATCTGGTGGCTTTTAATAGTCAGGCTATTGATACGACACTGCATTTAAGCAAGCGTTATTTTTCCGTGCAAAGAGGAGAAATTGCACTACGGAGGAACCTGCATTTTGCACTTTCCCAGATTGCAATCTATGGCGGTACTGATCAGGGTTTTGAACCTTTTTATCTGAATCCAATGAATTTATATTATCCTGCACAAAGAAATAATCGCGTGCAGATGAATGGCCTTTGGGCGGCGGAAGTTTATTGGAAGCCTGCTTCTCGCGTTACGCTTTTTACCCAATGGCTGATAGATGACGTGATCGTGAATAATGAACCCGGGCAGAATGATCGAGCTGTGCATCCGGACAGAATGGGGATTACATCAAAGCTTATTTTAACGGACTATTTTTTGCCTGGAGGGCAGTTCAGTTTGGTTTTTACAAGAATCGGTAACTGGACATATCAATCTTATCGCACATGGGAGAATTACACATTTCGCAACAAGAGTATGGGATATCCGGAAAACAGCGTTCAATCAGTGTTTCTTGATTATTCTTACTTTGGCCGCCCGCCGTTTATTTTTAGTTTTAAAGCAAAGTATAAAGAGCATGGTGCGCAAAATATTATTCGTGTTTTTGGTGATACCCGTGAAAAATTCCCCCGCGGCATTGTTGAGGAAAAAATGCAGTTTTCCTTATCAGTTCAATATATGCCCAAT
>JAACEJ010000642.1 GCA_011682565.1 Actinomycetota bacterium
TTCCTTGTAAAGCTTCATTACAGCGGGGACATACGCACGGGTTTCGGCATACAATATCTTGTTATTGCGATTTGCCGCCAGCCACATTTCTGCGCGTCTTGGCCCGCCGTTGTATGCTGCCAGGCCGCCGTCCTTTTCGTACATTTTGACCATCTCGCTCAAGTATCGGCAGCCGAGGCGGATATTGGTGATCGGATCGTACAACATATCTGCTGATGTCCACCTCAATCCCTCCTCCACGGCAAGAAATGCGCCGGTTGTCGGCATAACCTGCATAAGCCCCATTGCCCCTACTTTTGAAGTTATTTTTGGATCCCACGTTTTGGCGCTTTCGTGGGTAATTGTGGCACAAATGAAATCAATATTGAGATTCGGGTATTTGCGACTCATAACATAGATTTCGTTCGCTATTGCGGTCTCTGTTTTTTCGTCCATTTTTCTATTATATCGGGATATAATATTCACTATTTTGGCGATACTTGTTTGGCGTTCCTTGTCAATGGATGCGACTATTTTTTGCTCATAAACTGACTGTGAGAGCTGATGCAGATTATTCTCAGGTGCTACAACATATTGATTATAGACGAAACCACAAGAGACCAGGCCGAGAATTATGAATATGAAAAACGAAACGATCCCGATTTTCATACGCTCTCTTTTTTGTGGTTGCATTTTTCCTCCAATGGAATTTGTTGCATTTAAAATAAAGAATCTAACAAAATCTACGCTGCTTCCATTCCCGACAGCATGATTTTAATCACAAAAGGTTTCTTTAGTCTCTCTGTTAAGAACCAGTTTGTGATATGCAATCAGTTAAGAAATAATCGGCCAATTCCTCTTTCTTATTGAACGAACAGACAACTTTTATGCCATCAGGAGCTTTTTACAGGTTTCTATACAGTAAAAAAGTTGTGGAGAATTTTCTTTATTTTTAATAAAATCAGTACTCTGAATTAAATAGTTTCCTGAAAATAAAAATACCGCTAGCAGAGTTCAAATTTTCAGTGTTATCCTGGCCAATCTCTGCCCCAAACGTGGCCTATTTTACCCATCAACTGTACATATTGAAACATAATGCATCATTTTGTTCAGCTTTTCCCTTTTCCGTTTTGAGAAAAACGTCTTTGCACAAGCAATTCCTGTTGACAATGACCTAAATCTTTTGTAAAATCTAATGTTTAATCAACCTTGGTTGGCTAAAATTCCGTTATTCCTTCCTTAACTTTTAAAACACAATAAAACAGTCGATTCGACGGTTCCAGGTTTTCGACGAATACATACAAATTGAATACATACAAATTGAATACACAAAGGAGAGATTATGACTGAAAATAAAAAATTGAAAAAATGGGTAGAGGAAATGGCCGAAATGTGCCGGCCCGATCAGATACACTGGTGTGATGGTTCCCAGGAAGAATATGATCGCCTTTGCGATGAAGCTGTAGCCCGGGGATCCTTTATCAAATTGAACGAAGAAAAAAGACCCGGAAGTTACCTCGTGCGCTCTGACCCTGCCGATGTTGCCCGCGTTGAGGGCAGGACTTTTATTTGCTCGAAAAGAGAAGAAGACGCAGGACCAACCAATAACTGGATGGACCCGGAGAAAATGAAAGACACGCTTCGTGGTCTTTTTAAAGCAAGTATGAAAGGTCGCACCATGTATGTTATCCCATACAGCATGGGTCCTCTGGGTTCGGAAATATCTCATATTGGCATAGAACTTACCGATTCGATTTATGTTGTGACCAATATGCGCATTATGACGCGTATGGGACAGGCGGTTCTTGATGTATTGGGCACTGAAGGCGATTTTGTCAAATGCCTGCATTCGGTTGGTGCACCTTTGGAAGATGGAAAGGGTGACGTTTCCTGGCCTTGTAATGCGAACAATAAATACATTGTCCATTTTCCTGAAGAAAAAGCAATCTGGTCTTATGGCAGTGGTTACGGCGGCAATGCCTTGTTAGGGAAAAAATGTTTTGCTTTACGCATTGCTTCGGCAATGGCGAAAGAAGAAGGCTGGATGGCGGAACACATGCTCATTCTGGGTATTACTTCTCCTGAAGGCGAGAAAAAATATGTTGCCGCGGCGTTTCCCAGCGCGTGCGGTAAAACGAATCTGGCCATGTTGATTCCCACTCTGCCGGGTTGGAAAGTGGAAACAGTCGGCGATGACATCGCCTGGATGGCTTTTGGCAAAGATGGCCGACTTTATGCGGTCAATCCCGAGGCAGGTTTTTTTGGTGTGGCTCCCGGCACCTCGATGGAATCGAATCCGAATGCCATGCTTTCTTTGACTAAAAACTCGATTTTTACAAACGTGGCCATGACACCTGACGGTGATGTCTGGTGGGAAGGCATGACAGACGAACCACCGGCAAAATTAACGAGCTGGATCGGCGAGGAGTGGACGCCGGATTCGGGCAAACTTTCATCCCATCCCAATGCGCGTTTTACCGCTCCGGCCTCGCAGTGCCCAGTCATCGATCCTGATTGGGAAAATCCTACCGGCGTGCCGATTTCCGCTATTCTGTTTGGCGGACGTAGGCCAAGCGTTATTCCACTGATTCATCAAGCTTTGAGCTGGCAGCACGGAACGTTTCTCGGCTCCATTGTCTCTTCTGAAAGAACCGCTGCGGCTGCAGGGAAAGTGGGCGTTCTTCGCCGCGATCCTATGGCCATGCTGCCGTTCTGTGGATACAACATGGGAGATTATTTCCGCCATTGGCTTTCCATTGAAGATAAAACGACTCCCGACAAGCTGCCGAAAATATTCTATGTGAACTGGTTTCGCAAAGATGCGGAAGGTAACTGGTTGTGGCCCGGATACGGCGAAAACAGCCGAGTGCTCAAATGGGTTTTTGAGCGTTGCAATGGCTCCGGGAATGCGGTTGAAACCCCCATTGGAAATATGCCTGCTTTGGATGCCATCGATCGAAACGGCCTGAATATTTCGGATAAAGAAATGGAAGAGCTTTTAAATGTCG
>JAACEJ010000089.1 GCA_011682565.1 Actinomycetota bacterium
CGTTTTGAGATTTAAAAATGATATTGAGAATATAATTGACGAAGATAAAAGAGCAATTTTGAATTTTATCCCAGCACGGTTAGAACAATTATTAAATGCTGCTAAAAGTTGTAATATTTATTTTTTAAAGTTAGGTGAAATTGAACATTATTATACTCAATCTGAAATAGATTATTTAAACATAACAAATAAAGATATTGCATTTCATAAGGAACGAAACTTTATCCTTAATAGTGATGCACAGACTATAAAAGACAACTATGGTAAATTGATAAATCTTTTTGAAGAAATTATTCCAACAATAGATGTAAAACTTATTGAACATATCAAATACATATTAATTGAATGGATTCAAAAGGTTCAATCTTCAATAGTTCGTGGCGAAATAGAAAATATTGAACATTTAAAGAGAAACGCAAGGATTAATTATAACTTGTTCAATCAAATTATAGAAATAGTTGAATTTCAATTTGAAGAGAATAATAAATTTAAATGTAAAATTAAAATATCAAGCAAACTTATAGATAGAAATATTGAAATAGAATTTGATGAAAATACTACACCAGCAAATTTTAATATTGAATAAAGCACATTCCCACAACAATGTATATAAGTCATTGGGCGATTGGTAGTTAAAATTAAAGATTATGAATATAAACAAACGGTATAGTAACTTGAAAAGTTGGTGAAATAAAACGCCCAACGCCTCATATACCAACCGTTCAGAAGAAAAATGAAAAAAATGTATGACTATTGCTACACCTGCCTGGCGGGCGTTGCGGTGAATTCCGCACATCATGTGCATTTAATGAAGTACCGTAAATTACTAACGTTCAGTGCTCTTTAGCTCGCCAGCAGGTGAGCATCACGTTGGTGGCATGATTAAAAACCGAATAAGTAGCAGAGATATGAAAATAGCATACGTAAAGGACAGGACGGAATGGAGAAAGTGGCTGTCCGCAAATCACAATAAAGAGACAGAAGTATGGCTTGTATATTACAAGAAAGGAACTGGGAAATCGTCAATAGAATACGGGGCTTCAGTAGAAGAGGCACTTTGTTTTGGGTGGATAGATAGTATCATCAAGAAATTGGATGAGAGAAAATACGTAAGGAAATTCACGCCAAGAAGGGAGGGGAGTAAGTGGTCTGCATCAAACAAAAAGCGTGTTGAAAAGATGCTGGAGAAAGGATTGATGACCGTTTATGGGATGCAGAAAGTTGAGGCGGCTAAAAAAAATGGAAATTGGGGCAAGGCAGAACAAAAGCCGGAATTGACATTTGATATGTTGCCGGAATTTGCGGAATTGTTGGGCAAAAATAAAAAGGCCAAGGATACATTTGATAATTTATCGGCAACGCATCAAAAGCAGTATATTGGATGGATCGAAGTAGCGAAACGCCCCGAAACGCGTGAAAGAAGAATAGCAGAATCGATCAGGTTATTGGAACAAGGGAAAAAGCTTGGGCTAAAATAGTAAAGTATCAAATTGATAGAATGTTGGAAAGGAAAAATGCGTCCAACCCTGCTTGCACCCTAATCTCAGATAATAAATGATCGGATTGAACTCTAAAAATTGAAGGTTTGATTTTCGCTACTACTGTTATTAAGCGGAGGCCAGGATGAATTCTTCTCACAAAATCACCATGCTCGGCACCGGACTTATCGGCATGTTTTACACCATGACTTTGCACAAATATCGCAGCCGGGACCGGGTTCACACTGTTTTTTCCCGCAGCGAAGAGCGCGCAAAATCTTTTGCCGCCGAATGGTCGATCCCAAAACACACAACAAATATGGAAGAGGCAATCAATGACCCGGAAACAGATGTCGTGGTGATTGGTATTCCAAATCACCGGCACAAGGAGGCCGTGCTCATGGCCGCGGAGGCTAAAAAAGCGATTCTGTGCACGAAACCTCTTGGACGGAACGCGGCTGAAGCCAAAGAAATGCTCGATGCTGTTGAAAAGGCCGGTGTTTTCAGCGCTTATCTGGAGAATCTGGTATATACGCCCAAAACCCTCAAGTCACTTGAATCCGTAAGAAAAGGTGCCCTGGGAAAAGTTTTGTGGGTACGATCTCGGGAAACCCATCCCGGGCCGCACAGCGCCTGGTTTTGGGACATGGAAAAAGCCGGCGGCGGCGCCATCATTGATATGGGCTGTCATTGCGCGGAAATTATTCGCAACTTTATCGGCAAAGATATCAGACCGGTTGAGGTGATGTGCTGGGCGGACACGCTGGTGCACAACATTCCTGCCGAGGATCACGGTATTGCCCTGGTGCGTTTTGAAAACGGCTCCATGGGACAAATCGAAGTCAGTTGGGCTTTTCGCGGCGGCATGGATTTGCGCGATGAGGTGGCCGGAACAGAAGGAACGATCTGGCTCGATCATTTTTTGAAAACAGGATTTCAAATGTTCACGAACGTTGGCAGCGGCGGATATGTTGCTGAAAAAGCAGAGGGCGACATCGGCTGGCTCTTTCCTGTTGGTGACGAAGTGAATGAACTCGGTTATACGCACATGTTCATCGATGTGTTCGACGCCATGGATAAAGGTACTGAAGCGATGGAATCATTTTACGACGGGTATGTTGTGAATGCCATTATCGATGCATGCTACAGATCGGCCAAGTCGAAAAAATGGGAGCCTGTTGAACTTGAACTCTGGAGAGGGAGGGAAGGTTACAAAGGGGAAAAAGTTGCCGAAGGCATTGTTGATGAAAAATATGATTTCATAAAAACGGAAAAAATGCCGGACGGCAGGATAAAGCATATATTAAGAGAAAAGCAAACCGGTGAGATTGTAGAAAAAATAGAATGACCGGCCACAAGAGTGACAACGATTTGAGAATTAATCCCGGAAACGTTGTCCAGCAGAGAGGGTACAAATCCGATAGGGGATGTTCACGGGTCGATCTTTAGCGTGTCTCAAAAACCCCGGTCGGTTGCAAGATATCCCTCAAATATGTCCTCAAAATGTTTTTCTAAGACAATATTGTAGGATTTGTGTTTTGTGAAGGGAGTACAAATTCAGTGATGCCTGTAAAAGGCTTTTTTTTGGGATAAATTTATCTTCCGGGGTTCCAAAAAAATATTTGCGGCGTTATTTAAGCAAGATGTCTGCTGCCCTTGATTGTTTTTATGCGATCGAGGTTATTGCTTGCACTTATTTAGGATGCTGAAAATTATAAACCAACAATAATGTATGAAAATATTATTTTGACACAAATATGTGCTGTACTTTGCCGGCGTGAAGTCAAACCGCTTTGAAAAACAGTCCTTCTAATTATTGTTAATTAATCACTTGTTCGTTTTTAAAAAGAAAAATGCATTTTGAGAAAAAGCGGCATGTTCTTTGTAGTTTAAAAATGGGTGTTAGATACGTCCATGCCTGTTGCATCAACTTTCCTTCCGGATGCTTTAAATAATGGCAAGTTCTGTGTAAGAAGGGCGAGTTACATTCTGATTTCATAAAAAAGGTTATCGATGCGGGAAAAAAAAGGTTTACTCGTTTTAGCAATAATTTTCTTTTTAGGAAACGGCACTTTGTGGGCTTCTTCCGGAAACGGCATCGACTCAGGAGCAACATCCTGGATGCTCACTTCCACGGCGCTTGTTCTTTTGATGGTGCCCGGCCTGGCGATGTTTTACGGCGGACTCGTTCGTACAAAGAATGTTCTGGGAACTATGATGCACAGTTTTGTAGCAATGGGAATCATGAGTGTCCTGTGGATTGCTGTGGGTTACAGCATGAGTTTTGGACACAATATTCTTGGCGGATGGTTTGGATGGAATAATGACTATTTCTTTTTGAAAGGAATTGATAATACGATAATGCCCGAAGGCATACCCGAATATGTGTTTTCCATGTTTCAGGGCAAGTTTGCAATCATTACCCCGGCCCTGATCGCCGGAGCTTTCGCGGAGAGGGTTACTTTTAAAGGTTATGTCGTTTTTATCGCTCTCTGGGGATTGATCGTCTACAATCCGCTTTGTCATTGGGTTTGGTCAAGCGATGGATTTTTGTATAATATGGGAGCAAGAGGTGCTATTGATTTTGCCGGGGGCACAGTGGTGCATATTTCCGCCGGTGTGAGCGGGCTTGTTGCTGCTCTCTATTTGGGCGCACGCCGCGGATACCCCAAAACAGCTATGCCTCCCAGTAACCTTGTAATGACAATGATGGGAGCGGGTTTGCTCTGGGTTGGATGGTTCGGATTTAATGCCGGAAGCAGCATATCAAGCGGTTTAAGTACTGCGCAGGCACTTACTGCTACACAAGCCGCCGCAGCTTCCGGCGCGCTTACCTGGCTAATCGTCGAAGGTTTGCACCAGGGAAAATCAACGGCCCTGGGTTTTGCCAGCGGTATTCTGGCAGGGCTTGTAGCTATTACACCTGCTGCCGGCGTTGTACAGCCCGCCGGAGCGCTCATGCTGGGAGCTGCTGCCGCAATTATCTGCTACCTGGCTATCATTCTTAAAAACAGATTAGGCTACGATGACAGTCTGGATGCTTTTGGTATTCATGGTATCGGCGGCATCGTTGGCGCGCTCCTGTTGACGTTTTTTATTCGCAGCAGTTGGATGAAGGATGCGGCTTTGGCCGCGGGTGGACACTGGTCGCTTTTGCAGCAACTCGGCGTTCAGGCTGTGGCCGTGGTGATCGCCATTTCTTATGCAGCAATTGGCACTCTAATCCTGGTTAGCCTGGTAGATAAAGTTATTGGGCTTCGATCCTCAGATACCGGAGAAATGGCGGGTCTGGACAGCACGTATCACGGCGAACACGGTTATGGACTGTTGAACGCAAGCTAAAGGAAATGCTGATGAAATTAATAACAGCGATTATTCAAGAGGACAAGTTGGACATGGTTCGCGAAGCCTTAATAGAAGCTGAAATAACGCGAATCACTGTCAGCCGTGTCTCGGGCCATGGGCAGCAAAGGGAGAATGAAATTTATCGCGGCAAAAAAATAGTTCCGAACTTGATTCCTAAAACAAGGATCGACATTGCTGTGAATGACGAGTTTGTCGATATCGCCGTTAATACGATTATTAAAGCGGCAAAATCGCCTGGTGGTGGCCAAGTCGGGGATGGAAAAATCTTTATCAGACCGCTGGAAGATTGTATCCGCATACGCACCGAAGAGCGAGGTGGAAACGCGATCTGAATTTTAAACATTGTTTTTACTAGCGGAATTCTCCCGGGTGCTCTTAATTGTCGACTCGGAAGGTATCCGGGAGAGCCGCGTTAGGCGTTTCAAAAACTATTCATTGTTTTACTGACCACCTTTTACACGCCTGACGAAAAATATTTTTTCAATTTTCCGAGTCGAAATGTATTTGCTTATTTTTACAAAATGAAATAACAAGGAGAATAAAATGTCCGAGTCGACAAGTATGACCCCTCGAAAACAGGTTCTTTTAACAATTGCTTCAAAACAGGCACAACACGGTGAAAAACCTCAAAATAGTGCAGCAAAAGAATTTGGAATCAACTCTTTCAATGATGAAATTATGCGCGAACGGCTGACAAAAGAAGATTATAAAAAATTGCGTGATACCATAAAAAAGGGCACCAAGCTCGATATGAATATTGCGAATTCTGTGGCCCATGCCATGAAGGAATGGGCGATCAGTAAAGGCGTCAGTCATTTTACACATTGGTTTCAGCCGCAAACCGGATTAACTGCTGAGAAACATGACGCATTTCTGGAACTGGATGAAGGTGGCGTCGTCGAGCGTTTTCGCGGCAATCAACTTGTGCAAGGCGAACCCGATGCTTCCTCTTTTCCGAGCGGCGGTTCGCGAACAACATTTGAAGCCCGTGGTTACACGATGTGGGATCCCTCCAGCCCTGCATTTATTGTGGACGGGCCAAAGGGCGGCATCCTTTGTGTCCCCTCTGTATTTATAAGTTATACGGGAGAAGCTTTGGACAAAAAGACACCGCTCCTTCGTTCCATGGAAGCCATTTCGCGATCGGCCATGCGCTTACTGCGCTTGTTTGGCAACAAAACAGCAAACCGCGTCATAACAACTATTGGAACAGAACAGGAATATTTTCTTATTGATAAGGCCTTTTATAATTTGCGCCCTGATTTGCAAATTACGGGACGCACTCTCATCGGAGCACAACCGCCAAAAGGGCAGCAGCTAGATGATCATTATTTTGGGGCTATTAAAGAGCGGGTGCTTTCTTTTATGCAGGATGCCGACGCCGAATTATACAAGCTTGCAGTCCCGGCAAAAACACGCCATAATGAAGTTGCACCGCATCAATATGAACTTGCACCCATCTTTGCTGAAGCCAATGTTGGCGCCGACCGGAATCAGCTTATCATGGAAGTTTTGAAAAAGGTTGCAAATCGTCATGGACTCGTTGCGCTGCTGCATGAGAAGCCTTTTGCCGGAATTAACGGCAGTGGAAAACACAACAACTGGTCTATGCAAGATTCGGACGGAAACAATCTTCTCGATCCGGGGCATACACCGGAACAGAATCTTCAGTTTCTCGTTTTTCTTTTATCCATTTTAAGGGCTGTTCACAAATATGGTGATCTGCTGAGAATGTCCATTGCATCGGCACCGAATGACCATCGTCTGGGAGCGAACGAAGCACCTCCTGCGATCATTTCTGTTTTTCTTGGAGAGCGCCTGAGCACGATCCTGGATGACATCAAAGAGGGCAAAAGCACAAAAGCCGTGGAAGATTTTATCATCGATCTTGGCATAAGCAAACTACCATCTATTCTTCGCGATAATACGGATCGAAACAGAACATCACCATTTGCTTTTACCGGTTCAAAGTTCGAGTTTCGTGCAATCGGTTCATCAGCATCTGTTTCTTTGCCCAATACGGTTTTAAATGCTGCCGTTGCGGAATCCATAGATATTTTAACGGATGAAATTGAAAAGATGATGCAGGATGGGAGTAACCTGAACGATGCCGTGCTGCAAGTATTGAAAAAATATGTTATTGATACAGAGGATATCCGTTTTGAAGGCAACAATTACAGCGAGGAATGGGAAAAAGAGGCGGCAAAACGCGGATTACCCAATGTCAAAAAAACACCTCGTGCTCTCGATGCATTTCTCGATTCTAAAAATGTGGATCTCTTGATCAGCCAAAAGGTTTTTTCAAAGAGAGAGATCGAATCGCGCTATAACACAAAGCTGGAACAATATATTACAACATTGGAAATCGAAGTCGATGCTTTTTGTGACCTGGCTGATACGCGAGTCGTGCCCGCTGCTATTGCTTACCAGGGCAGTCTGGCAGAGACAATTAAAAAGCTGAAAGATTTAGGTGATAATATTTCTCCGGCTGCTGTGGCAACTGAGACCGAACTTTTAAAAAGGATTTCGGAAAATATAGCGCAACTCGTTGCCGGGTGCCGGGAGATCAGGGACAGGGTTGCTGAAGCAGAAGATATTGAAGATTTGTCTCAAAAGGCAAAATTCATGGCGGATAATGTATCTGATTTGCTCCAGACTGCAAGAGTTCCTGCAGACGAATTAGAAACACTTGTTTCGGACGATCTCTGGCCGCTGCCAAAGTATTCGGAAATGTTGTTCATCATGTAAAAGCAGTAAATAAAAGGGCCTCTTTTGAGGCCTTTTATTTTATTAAAACTATCGTTTTTTATACAAAGCATTTATCGTCACACGCCTGCCCGTTTCGGACTCGTGGTGCACGGTCTCACTTTTCTCTAGCGGATAAAAACCAACCGCTTCCATTTCTGCGTCCAATTCGTCCGCTGTAAGCAAACACATGTTTCCGTTTGCTGAATGTTCGTAAACGAACTTGGAGTTTTCAATTTTTTTCAATTCCTGAAAATCCGGTGCAAAGCCGGGAGCAAAATTTGCCACAAGCGCCAGCCCGCCTGTAGTTGTTACCCGTGCTGTTTCGCGCAAAGTTGTTCTGAATTCTCCTTCGCTGTGGGCATTGTGATAAATTCCAAGAGCGAGAAGCAGATCAAAAAAATCATCTGCCGCCCAACTCAAATCACTCATCATACCATGGATTATTCTTTCCCGGAGCGCTTCCGTCGGCAAAATCCGCTTTAAACGACTTTTTGTTTCTTTAATCATCGAATGTGATGCGTCCAAAGCCCAAACATCAAAGCCGAACTTGCACAGAAAAACAGTGTTTCTTCCCCCTGCACAGCCGAGGTCGAGTACGCGGATTTGCTGCGGATTATCATATTGTTTCACTAACTTTTGCAGTCTGTGATCAGGTTCCCGGGCCGCAAAGCGTTCCACTTGTTTGGCGTCTTCCCAAAAGTTGTTTTTTATTTTTGATGTCATTGTGCCTGACTTTTTTTATCAATAAAAAAAGAGGATTTTTTTTCTACTTTATGTTGTTACAAATTTTTGAATTAAAAGTCAATCCTTAAATTACTTCATTTTCCAAATATGAGTCTTATTGCGATAAACATTCTACTAACATATAGCAGCGGATACGGAGCCACAAGAGAAATTTCTGATGAGATTGGCAAAGTATTATCCGAAGACCCGGCCTTGAAGGTTGATTTGAAACCCATTGATGACATTCAGGAGATCAGTGCCTACGATGCTATTATTGTTGGTACTTCCATTCGCGCCGACAGGCCTCTGGCTAATACAAGGGACTTTTTCGCGTTGAATCGGGACATCCTCACCACAAAAAAAGTAGCTCTATTCATAGTATGCCTGACTGCAAGCACGGAGGAAGGGCAAGCAAAAGTACGGGAAAACTATTTTCCACAAATCACCGAAAAATATCCTTCCATCAAGCTGATCAGTACTGCAGCGTTTGGCGGAAAAGTTGATTTCGATAAATTAAATCCGGTAATGCAAAATTTGGTAAGAAGGGTCGTTCTGGAAAAAACAGGCAAGCCATCGAATGGAAGCTTTGACGCCCGGGATTGGGCGAAAATACATGATTGGGCAAGAGAGCTTGCCTATAGATTAAAACACTCGGAATAAAGCTGAATCCTGCTTTGCTGTGTTGAAATAATATTTTTCTGGTATTTAATGCTCAAAGTTTTATATTAGAATGAAAAAATCAGGATTAAATTGGTCAGTGCAAATGAAAGTCCTCATTCTCTATAGCAGTGGTTATGGCGCCACCAAAGAAGTCTCGCAAGAAATCGGACGAATAATTGAGAAAGAACAAGGGTTCCAGGCAAGTGTTCAGTCCATTGATGAAGCGAACGGAATAGCTAAATACGATGCAATTGTAGTCGGCAGTTCGGTGCGAGCCGACAGGCCGTTGGCAAATGTCAGAGATTTTTTTGCCCGCTATCGATATATATTGCCTGAGAAAAAGATTGCATTGTTTGCTGTTTGTTTGACAGCAAAGGACGCAAAAGGCCGGAAAAAAGTTGAAAAGGAATATATTTCTCAAATTACGAACAAATACCCTAAACTTGAACTT
>JAACEJ010000090.1 GCA_011682565.1 Actinomycetota bacterium
AAAATGTCTTTAAGAATGAATTAGTCAGAGAAGATAAAAAAAAATAAAATAAGCTACAAGAAATTTTAAATTTTTTAAAATTATCATTGGTGTTCATTTTTATTGCACCGAGTGGCAAATTGATTACTCGATACTTATACATCGCATTTACGAGAATTCAATTGACATTTAACCAATGAATCACTAAATTTCGTTCTTGTAAAAGCTAATTTTGTTGTATTAGTAATTGACAGCCCCACATTGACTGTGCTGTCTTTTTTTTTGATATAAAACAAATCCAATTTGTTACGATGTTTATCGGAGGAAGAATTTTTGCGGCTTATAAATTATTTACGCGACAGTTTAATATTTCTTGATATAGAAGCAAAAGATAAAAAGGACGCAATTGCCAAGATTGTAAATTTGATGTATGAAAGCAAATCGATTTCCGATCCCAAGAAATTTTTAAATGAAGTCAATCAGCGGGAAAGTTTGGGTAGCACAGGCATAGGAAAAGGCATTGCCTTGCCGCATGCCCGTACTCAAAATGTCAAAGAAATCGTTATCGCAGTGACGCGCCTGAAGGAAGGGATTGAATTCAACGCAGAAGACGGACAACCGGTTCAACTCATTTTTTTGTTGGGGACACCGCTCAAAGCTGTGGGGGAATATCTCAAAGTGCTGGCGCGGCTTTCCAAATTACTACGCGATGATAAAGTTCATAAAGGTCTTCTCAAAGCGAGCTCTCCTGTTGAAGTTCGCAAGATTCTCGAGGATGCTGAAAACTAAAATCTCGGGTACTTTACCCGTTTCATTTTCCTCTTGATAAAACCCATGTCAAATTTACAAAAAATCACACAGCTTTTCAATCGAATTGCCATACGCCCTACAGGCCGTCTTTTTGTGACGAGCATGATGGTAGGCGTCGTTTCAGGCCTTGGAGCCATTCTTTTTTTCACACTCCTGAATTGGCTGACCCACTTTTCATTACATCAATTGTGCAATTTTTTCCCACCGGAACCAAGTGGTGAGTTAAGCGGCTATGAACCATTGGGTGGGCCCATTCGTTGGTGGGCATTGGCACTCGTTCCCATGGTTGGCGGTCTTATTTCGGGAATTATCGTTTTTACATGGGCGCCGGAAACAGAAGGGCACGGCACGGATGCCGTTATCGAAGCGTTCCATTATAAAAAAGGATTTATTCGCAAACGCGTTCCATTTATAAAAACCATATCTTCCATTATTACCATTGGCACGGGCGGCAGTGCCGGACGGGAGGGTCCGATTGCCCAGATCGGTGCAGGGTTCGGCTCCTATCTCGCCGGTCTGCTTCACCTTTCCGATGAAGAACGGCGAATCCTTGTCATCGCCGGAACTGCCGGCGGCATTGGCGCAATTTTCCGTTCACCACTCGGCGGTGCTTTGTTCGCCGTCGAAGTACTCTACAAACGCGATTTTGAAGCAAAGGCGCTCATCCCCGCGCTTGTCTCTTCAATTGTCGCCTATTCCATTTTCGCCTCTAAATTTGGCTGGGGACTGCTTTTTAAAATACCGAATCTCGTTTTTCATAATCCCATTGAACTTTTATTTTATGCGCTTCTGGGATTGATATGCGCCCTGGTAGGCGTGTTTTACATTAAAATATTTTACGGCTTGCGTGACAATTTCTTTCATCGCATCCCGGTCAAACCGCATTTCAGACCAGCCATCGGCGGCCTGCTCATCGGTATCGTCGGCATTTTTGCGCCCCAAATTTTAGCTTCCGGCTATGGCTATTTACAAGACGCCATGAACGGCAACCTGACCATTCAATTCATGCTGATAGCCGCCCTTTTGAAAATTTTTGCAACTTCGTTTACAATCAGTTCCGGAGGTTCCGGCGGCGTTTTCGCACCCTCTCTGTTTATTGGTGGTATGCTCGGAGGCGCCTTCGGCCAGATAGTGGAAAACATCCTGCCAAATGTCATCAATAATCCTTCGGCATTTGTCCTCGTTGGCATGGGAGCATTTTTTGCCGGTGCTGCCAAAGTACCCATCTCCTCGATGATCATGGTCAGCGAAATGACTGGCGGATATCATCTTTTGGTACCCATGATGCTCAGCTCTTCGACAGCTTTTATAGCGAATTCGCGCATAACAATTTATGAGAAACAAGTGGCCACTATGGCTGATTCTCCTGCAAATCTGGGCGATTTTACCATCGATGTACTCGACAAACTGAATGTCGAACAAGCTTACATGCCGACCAATTCAGTCCCGCGGGTCAGGGAAAATATGACGCTGATGGAATTTCAACAACTCGTTGCCGAAAGGGAAGAAAACTATTTCCCGGTTGTCAATGAAAAAGAAGAAATTGTGGGGATCATTTCTTTGAAGAATGTCCGTTCCGTGCTGTTTGAAGATGAAATGAGCAAGTTTTTAATCGCCCGCGATTTTATGACAAATCCCGAGACGGTCACTCCTGCTGAAAGTTTGCGCAGCGCGCTTAAAAAATTCGTCGAATCCGATTACGGACAAATCCCTGTCGTTGATATGCGCGACGAAAATCGTATTATTGGCATACTAAGCCATGAAGATGTCATTCACACTTATAACAGGGAAATCAAATTGAGAAAGTCCTTCTAGGAAAATCCTCCGCAACAGACCACAGGAATCAATATAGCAGATCATTAATCCGGGAAAACATCAGGCCAGCCAGGTTCAGTCGGCAACCTGGGGTACATGTTGCAAAGTATTTTCAGTTCTGTGGGTATTATCTTCTTCCATTTTCGGCTTTTCCTGCAGACTTTTAAAACTCATTCCTTCTGCGGATAGTAAAATTAATCCAAGCACTAAAATCGGCAGAAAACTAATGCCGTGCACTACAAATGCAAATGACAATGCCGGACTTTTGGGAACATGAAAGAGACCGAGAGAAAGGACGCAGAGATAATGATACGTTCCAACATAGCCGGGAGAGGAAGGAACGAGAATGCTGATCGTGGTAATAACTAAAAGAACCAAAGAAGCAGTCCAGGGGAGAGCATATAATTTATCAAAATTAAACGCATAGATTGAAATCTGGAAAATCACTCCATAACAAACCCAAATCAAAATCGACAAAACCACAACAATCAAATAATGTTTCCAATTTTTCAGAGGCACAATGCCATCCAGAAAAGAATGCAGCAAACGGGTAATCTTTGCACGTAATTTTTCCGGCAAGGGTTTGGTAACCCGTTCCGTAATTCTTAAACTTTGTTCACGATGTTTTTTCATAACAACAAGCAGGATTAATAATCCTCCAATCGCCATAAAGCTGATGTAACCGCTTTTCCGTACCCAATCTGGGAATGATGGGAAAACAACCATTGTCAATGCCATCAGCGCCAGCAGCGTAAAAACATCAATAATTCTTTCAATAACAATTGTGCCAAAGACGGCGCTAGCGGGAACCTGACGCTTTTTCCTCACCATAAAAGCTCGCAAAAATTCTCCTAAATGGGCGGGCAGAAATATGTTGGCCATGTAGCCGATCATCAACGATGAAAACAATACGCCTACTTGAACTTCTTTTACCGGCAGCAAAAGATAACGCCACCTGATGCTCCTCATAAAATGGCTGGTGAACAGGATAATCAGCGCAGGGATAAACCACCAATAATCTGCGGATTTAAAAGCGCTCCACATTTGTACAAAGTCGGTTTGGCGAAAAGCCAAAAACATAAATAATAGACTGGTAAGAATCCCCGCCCACACCTTCCAATTTCCAGCAACTTTTTTCATAAAAAACCCTTGTCAAATAATTTTACAGAACAGTCATTTTAGTTTAAATTACGTCTGTAGACGGCAAATGCGGAATGATAATTTATCACTTTGCACATATTAATAAATTCTTGTCTCTCTATCTTTTAGTGCGATTTAAAAAGGTAAAGACAGGCGATGCGCCAGACCAATCGGAAAAAAGTTGATCATCATCCCGGCAACTGCTTGATTGTCTTCACGAATGTTGATAAAAAATCCGGGAGAGATCGGACCAATCTTAACCAGACCGGGATAAATATTAACACGAACTTTGTACCCTTTTGTTCCCGCCAGAATAACCGATGCTAAAAGCGAATTGTTAATATCATAAAAAAAGCCCAGCGTCCAGACAAGTTTGGTAGTCAATACACGGGAAGCACCGCCGGTTTCAGCATCGACCAGTTCGTCGGCGACAAGCCCGGCCGCCGCGGAAAAACTTTTACCGTCATGTCTTTTGTAGGAAATCCCGCCGGCGCCATGAACGCCAAAATGATAGATAAAATACCATTTCGACGAGCCGGGTATTTTGTATTTGATGACAAAATTTTGTCCCACGTTTTCAATAGTTTTCAATTGCGGATCATACGCCGGCATGAAAGACCAATCGCGCAAATTTAATGTTTCGCCAAAAAACCGACCGGCCGCATCGAAACTGAACAGCAGGGCGCCAAGGGTATTAAAAATGTACATGTCGGAAATGGGATCGACGTTAATGCCTCTGTAGCGATTATTCTCTACAATTTCATTCAAAAAATGATAGACAAGCCACGAGCCATAGGCCATGATTTTTGGATGTGAAAAACGGTGCCAGCGATACCATTCATTAAACATTCTCAGCGTTGCTCCGCCGCCCAAAAGATGAAGAGTGTAATTGGGAAAATATTGCGCTTTTCTTCTCTTCAAACTCGTGGGCAAAATTTCGCTTCTTATAAATTTTCCCCAACCATAGCCGGAAATCGCAGAAAAAGGATGGGACAAATTATAGGTTACATTGTCAAGCCCGGATTGAAAATCAATGTCGGCAATTTTATTGGAACGATTGCTGATTTGCAAAATGCCCAAACCGCCGTTCACAATGGTGGTGACGGGATTGAAAACACCCTCGGAGCCGAAAGGCTGATGATGGTAGAAAAAATATTTTTCATTCTTCGCTTGGGGAAAAGCAAGGGATGAAAAACTAAGTGAGAAGAAAAGAAAGATGCGCAGGTATGGAGTATTCATATTTTGTTTTAATATCAAATCGAGTGGATAAGAATAGTAAATCACCATTTAGTCTTGCTAAAATCAAAGACAAAATGATTATGGACAAAATAATTACGGATCATGCGAGTTGCATTTAATATGCTACACATATCGCGATGTGTAAATTTTGATTGCTATCAAAGATTTGATTTTATTCTGAAATAAAATGTCGATAATTCGTTAAAATTATTCTCTGCGAGCCTTTGCGAACTCGGCGGCTCTGCGTTTAAACGAGTCTGATATTTGAAAAAGGTGTTCATTTTTTGGATGAACCATAATAAGAATCACGGCATTGTAAAACGTGTAAAAACAGAGCACGCTAAATAGTGCAAGAGATTTGTTAAAACCTGCAACTTTTACAAAATTGCAGGGATAATTAAAATGATACTTGTTCCCTTTTAAAAAAATGATTATGCAAATGACTTGGCTAAATATTTTTTCAACAAGGAGTGCGGCGCCTTTACAGGTTCGTGGACAGCCTGTAAAGGGATTGCTCTCCGAAGACTATCATAATTTTGTAACGGCTGAAATAAAGGCAAAGCCACTAATTCCAAAAAGAAAGAATTTTGTAAAAATCCGATTTAGATACTAGTTTTGCTCTTATCTGTGTTCACATCGGAATGGCTACATCATCCCCCAATCTCTTTAAAAAAATAAAAAGGCCATCAAAAAAATGATGGCCTTGTTGATTGTGCTGGGGTGCAGGGATTCGAACCCCGATACCATGATCCAGAGTCATGTGTCCTGCCGTTGGACGACACCCCAGTCTCTATTCTTTCAAACCCGGAATGATTTCCGCGCCTTTTTTGAGACGACGAATGACGGCCTCTTTACCCAAAATCTGTAAAATCTCAAAAAGTCCGGGCCCGACACCAACACCGGTAACAGCCAGACGCACCGGATGAATGACCCTACCGCCGCCGACCTCATTTTTCTCAGCAACTTGTCGCAGCGCGGCCTCGATATTTTCCATCGTAAACGCATCTAATTTAGAAATCTCATCACAAAACTCAAGACCTAATTTTTGCGAATCGTCTTTCCAGCGTTTTCTGACAACTTTGGGTTCATACTCGTCCGGGTCCCTGAAAAAATATTTGCCGATTCTGATAAAATCGCCGCTAAAATGCAGTCTCGTCTGTAACAGCCCGACCACCTTTTCCAGGTATTCATCCGAAGGAAACGCGAGACCGTTTTTCTCAAGCTCCGGTTTAAATTGCTGCGCCAGGGATTTGACATCCCGCCGGGCAATGTGCTCGGAATTGATCCAGTTCAGTTTTTGCAAATCGAAAATAGCTGCCGATTTGTTGACGCGCTCCAGCGAAAAACGTTCAACCAATTCCGGCAAAGAAAAAACTTCCTGCTCCTCTCCCTCACCGGGATTCCAGCCCAACAATGCAATGTAATTTATAATGGCTTCTTTTTCGTACCCCGCTTTAATATAAGTTTCAACATCCGCATCAACCTTTCCCTGCGGCAATTCTTCCAGCGAGGCAATGTCCCTTTTGCTCATTTTGGAGCCGTCGGGATTAAATATAAGCGGCAGGTGCGCCATCTTCGGCGGCTGCCATCCAAGGCATTCGTACAGCAACACATGTTTCGGCACGCTGCTGAGCCACTCTTCGCCGCGGATAACATGAGAAATTTGCATGAGATGATCGTCCACCACGTTGGCGAGATGATATGTTGGAAAACCATCGGATTTGATCAGCACCTGGTCGTCCACCTCACTGCCGGCAAAAGAAACATGGCCGCGCACAATGTCATCAAACTCGAATGTCCGGTCTTGCGGAATAAGCAGGCGGATCACGTAGGGTTCGCCCGCATCCAGTGCAGCCTGGACGTCCTCCCGGCTCATCGAAAGGCTGTTGCGCATTTTACCGCGAATCTGATAATTGTATTTCAGCGGCGGTTTACCGGCCGCGCGTAACTTTGCCCGCAACGCCCCCAACTCTTCCGGGGTATCAAAAGCATAATAAGCGCACCCTTTTTCAATCAATTCCTGAGCATACTTTTTATAAAGCTCGGTTCGCTGTGATTGAAAATAGGGGCCAAAGTCGCCGCCCTGTTCCGGCCCCTCGTCGGGATGCAAGCCGGCCCAGTCCAACACACGGATTAAATTTTCAGTCGCGCCTTCGACAAAACGGGTGCGATCGGTATCTTCTATGCGCAAAATAAAAGTCCCGCCGTGTTTTTTTGCGAACAAGTAATTATAAAGCGCTGTTCGCAGTCCACCAATATGGACAAAACCTGTGGGACTCGGAGCAAATCTAACGCGAATTTTTTGCGAATCTATGAGGTTGGTTCCTCCGTTTTAGGCATTGAACTAATTTGCCGGGTTTCGGGGATACTTTCAAACTGAACGATGAAACCACCCGCCCATCCGGCAATGAGATTATAAAGACCGATGAAAACAATCGCGGCAAGTGTGTAAACAACCGAGATCACGATGGTCACAAAAAAGATGATAAAAACAAGCGCGATTCCACCAACGGGTAAAAGGCTTGCGAAATCCTGGCCGCTAAAAGCTGTTCCCAAAGTGCCCATAAGCAAAAAAAGACCAGCATAAAGCAAGCTGATCAAAAAGCCGATGAAAAGAGAGATCACAAAAACGATTTTAACGACGGACCAAATTTCAATTCGTTTTAATTCGTATCGCATCATTCACCCGTTTTTAGTAAAAAGAGCGGAGAGGCAGGGATTCGAACCCTGGGTAGGCATTATACCTACAACGGCTTAGCAGGCCGCCCCGTTCAGCCACTCCGGCACCTCTCCGTTTAAGGACAAGAATATTTTTTCAAAGCAGCGGAGGGCGGGGGACTCGAACCCCCATGGGATTACTCCCGGCGGTTTTCAAGACCGCTGCCTTACCAATTAGGTCTAGCCCTCCCAAATGATTTTTAATTTACAAATATAAAGCTATTTAGTCAATGAGTTTTTTGCGGGGATTGTAAATCCTCAGTTACGAGTGGATAAAATAAGAGTTTGAGAGCAAAACAAAAAATATCTATACAATAGGATAAAGCAAGTCACGAAATCTTGATCAAATTTTCCATCCATAACTGATATGTTACCGGGGATTCGGGAAAGCAGAGTACGAAAAGAAAAATAAACTTGACAAAGATTAAAAATATGCTTAAAGTATGATAAATAATCATACTTGGAGGATTACCCATGTCAACCGCAAAAGTAGCAATTTCTATAGACAATCAATTGCTGAAAGAAGTGGATCTTTTAGTAAAAGAAAAAATATATCCCAACAGAAGCAATGTAATACAAGAAGCTGTGAAGGAAAAATTAGCAAAAATCACCAAGGCCCGTCTTGAGAGGGAATGTTCCAAGCTGGACACCGATTTCGAACAAGCAATGGCTGAAGAAGGCTTCTCACAGGAGATAGAATCATGGCCAAACTATTAAGAGGGGAAATATATTGGGCAGATTTGAATCCTGTCATCGGGCATGAACAGGCGGGAATGAGGCCTGTACTTATAATCAGCAATAACATTTTTAATGAACGTTCAGGAACAGTCATCGCCCTGGCTTTAACAAGCCAATTTCAAAAAGCCGAGTTTCCTCTAACTTTTGAACTTACCGACCCGAACCTTCCTAAACGCTCGTGGGTTAAAATAAGTCAGATCAGAACATTATCTGTATTGAGAATTAAGGATAAAATCGGTGAAATAAAGCAGGAAGATATAAGCCGAATCATCGAAGGACTGAATGAGATTATAAGTGATTAAGGTTTGAATATAGTGCTCGTTTTTAGGGTTCCACTTGGGTAAAGTAAGGTCGGGGAGAATTGTTCGCGAAGCAGGCGGCATCCGTAATCGCCTAAAATAGTTGAGGGAATTGCCGTACCGCGAAGTTGCAAGTTTCTGTCTGGAGGATCGCGTTGTTTTTTAGCAAAATGTACAAGTGTAGAAAAAACTGCTCTTTTTTCCTATATTATAGACATCGCATTTGGGGATGTCAAGTAGGTTAATAACAAGACCAAATAAAATACCGATAGAATTGGATTGAATAATGTTTAACTATTTAACGCCATTTGAGAAATTTTTATACTTTTTTGTAAGCGAAAAGTGTAGCATTAAACTTAAAATCTATAAACATAAAAGGTGGATAAGGACAAACAGCATCAAAGGAAATAGGTTTGAAACAGAAGGATTTTGTTTGTGAAATAAAGTCTCTCGGTGTGCAAGATGTTTTTTTGTGAAAATAACATAACAGGAAGAATTAATCATGCTAAAAAAAATACTGTCGGGCGGCCTGATCGCGCTCGTTGTCATCGTCGGCTGCGGTAAAAATCATCAGCAAGCATCTTTTACGGATTATACAAAATTTGTCGATCCGTTCATCGGCACAGTCGGCAGCGGCAACACCTTTTCCGGGCCGGTGATGCCTTACGGCATGGTGCAATTGTC
>JAACEJ010000643.1 GCA_011682565.1 Actinomycetota bacterium
CGCGGTTGATTTGGGAGCTGAAAGCGGCAGAGTTATACTTGGAACAGTTTCGGCTGATAAGCTTGCCCTTAGTGAAGTGCACAGATTTGGCAACGGGCCTGTCGAAGACAATGGCAGCTTAAAATGGGATTTTGATAACCTGTTTGGTGAAATAAAAACCGGTATTAAAAAAGCAATCGCCCGCGTCGATGGAGAAATTTTAAGTATTGCTGTTGACAGTTGGGGTGTGGATTTCGGCCTGATTGGCGACAACGGGCAATTGCTTGAAAAACCGTTTCACTATCGGGACGGCAGAACCGATGGTATGATAGAAAAAGCCTTCGAGTTGATGGATAAGCGTCAAATCTATGAAAACAGCGGCATACAGTTTATGCAGTTGAATACCGTTTACCAGCTGTTATCGATGAAGTTGAGCCGTAGCGATGTTCTGGCTAAAGCCCAAAAAGCGATGATGATCGCTGATCTTGTCTCATATTTTCTTTGCGGCAAAGCTTACACGGAATACAGTCTTGGCAGTACATCACAGCTTATGGACATGCGAACGGGACGATGGTCAAATAAGATTTTTGAGGAGCTTTCTCTGCCCATAGAAATTATGCCGGAACTTCTCGAGTCTGGAACAATTGTCGGGCAGTTGACCGAAGATATTTGCCGAGAGTTTGGTTGCAAACCTATTAACATTGTTGCAGTCGGTTCGCATGATACAGCAAGTGCGGTAGCGGCAGTGCCAGCCAAAAAGGGTAACTGGGCGTATTTGTCGAGTGGAACGTGGAGTCTGATGGGTATTGAAACAAAAAAGGCAATTATAAACGGCGCCAGTTTCAAATATTCTTTCACGAACGAAGGCGGAGTGGAGAATACCATCCGTTTTCTTAAGAATATAATGGGGCTGTGGCTGCTGCAGGAGTGCAGAAGACAATGGCAGAAAGACGGCATTGAGCTTTCTTATGACCAATTGAGCGAAATGGCTGAACAGGCCGAGCCATTCGCCGGTATTATTGATTGTGATTATGGCGATTTTTTTTCTCCAGGAAATATGCCCGCCAAGATAAATAAATACCTTGAGCGGACAGGGCAAAAGCCGATAAACGAACGAGGCCAGATGGTGAGAATAATTCTTGAAAGCCTTGCAATTAAATATCGCACCGAGATGAAGAGAATAGAAGAAATTTCCGGCAAAGAAATTGACGTTCTGCATATTGTCGGTGGTGGTAGTCGCAATGAGCTGTTGAATCAGTTTGCCGCCAATGCTACCGGCAAAAAAGTTATTGCCGGCCCGGTCGAAGCCACTGCCAGTGGAAATATTCTTATGCAGGCAATCGCCGCCGGACGGATAGAATCACTTGCCCGCGGCAGGGAACTTGTAGCCAAGTCTTTCGATGTCAACGAATATCAGCCCCAAGATACGCAACTTTGGGCAAAGCAGAATATCAAAAATTGAAACCGCCCGGCAACTACGTCCTAACCTGGAGAATTTAATGGAGTTATCAGTAAATAAACTTGAGCAACAGCTTGACAGCTTTGATTTGTCGCAGAGGAAAGATGCTCTTTGCCAATTATGGTCGAAGGCACAGGCCGGCGAAATTGAACTGGTACCGTCTCGCGATTGGGTGAATCTGCATTGTCATACATTTTTCTCATATAATGCCTACGGCTATTCGCCAAGCAAATTTGCCTGGCTCGCAAAAAAGGCCGGCCTGGCGGTTGCCGGCATCGTGGATTTTGATGTGCTTGATGGGCTTAATGAGTTTTATTGGGCCGGGAAGCAGATTGATCTAAAGACTATCGTGGGAATGGAAAGCCGGGTATATGTGCCGGAATTTGCCGATAAGGTTATCAACTCGCCGGGCGAGCCTGGAGTTTCTTACCACATGGGCGTCGGTTTCACCGGCGCCGATATTACAGACGCCGCCGGCGAGTTCAGAGCCGGCCTTGTCAGCACTTCAGAACAGAGAAACCGGGCTTTGGTTGCTAAAGTCAACGGATACTTATCTCCCGTCGAGCTGGATTACGACAGAGACGTTATCCCTCTGACCCCGGCGGGCAACGCTACCGAGCGTCATATATGCCTTGCTTATGCACGTAAAGCAGCAGAGGTTTTTGATAATTGCGAAAAACTGTCCCGGTTCTGGACGGATAAACTTGGCAAAGAAATCAGCGGCACAGACCTGCCGGAAGGTGTGATTTTGCAGGGATTGATTCGCGCAAAAACAATGAAGCACGGCGGAATCGGTTATGTTCAGCCCGGTGCCGGGTCGTTTCCGGCATTGGAAGAGATGAATAAGTTCATCCTTGCCGCCGGGGCGATTCCAGCGCATACCTGGCTCGATGGTATCTCTGACGGCGAAAAAGAAATAGAAAGACTGCTAAAAATAGAGATGCAAAGCGGAGTTGCCGCGATCAACATTATTCCCGACCGGAACTATACCAGCGGAGGCAAGGATGAAAAATTGACCAATTTATACAGGATCGTTGAAATTGCTGAAAAGCTCGATCTTGTAATCGTTTCCGGCACGGAGATGAACAGCCCCGGCCAGAAATTTGTCGATAGTTTTGACTCGGCGGAGCTTGAGCCGTTACTGCCGGCGTTTCTCAGGGGCGCATACATAATTTACGGCCATTGTGTCCTGCAGCGACAGGCGGGCTTTGGTTATACGAGCCGGTGGTCGAAAAAAAGTTTTGATAGTGTTAAGAAGAAAAACGAATTTTTTGCAAAAGCAGGCAAATTGATAAAACCGGGCACGGAAAAAATATTGTCCGGCCTTGGCGAAGATGTTAATCCCGCGGGGATATTGAAAAGGATAAATGATGACTGAGACAATCGTGAAAAAGCAAACGGCGGTAGAGTTGGTTGGCAAAGATGAATTAAAACTCAACACCGAAAAGGATGTTTATTCGCCCGGCCCCTATCAGATATTATGCAGGATCGAGGCGGTCGGGCTTTGTTTCTCTGATTTGAAATTGTTGAAGCAGTTTTCC
>JAACEJ010000091.1 GCA_011682565.1 Actinomycetota bacterium
ATTCTTTCAGACTAGGGTTAAACAAAATTTCAGTTGTTCTTGAAGGATGCGCTAAAAAGTCATTCTTCACTTTAGCTATTTATTAGTTATGTTTTTTAGGCGGGCACCCGGGGTATACTTCTATAGTGGTTCAGAGAATACTAAAAACCATCTGTTCAAAGGATCTATTTGAGATTGAATTATTTGGGGTCTCGTCTTTTTGCCACCTACATCTAACTTTTTCGAAGGGAGGTGATGCAGAAGATAAACAAGTCTGTTTTGTCATACTTTTCCTGATCCTGTCCTTGAAATAAACGGGTCATCATTGTATGACGTCTTGGCGGTTCCATCCAAAAAATATTTGGATGAACGCTTTATATAGGGGTAATAATCATAATCACTGAAAGGAGGCAAAGGACCTCAAAAAATCTTCATCTTATGACATTACTCCGACGTGTTAATTAGGTTAATGCAATTGTTTTTGAATCGTAATTTAATGGAGGTGTATTATGAAAAAAAACGTGCTTTTAACCACATTAATTTTATTACTCGTTTCTTCTCTGGGATGGGCTGCAGTCAATTCAACAACCCCTCCTCCTGATTATTCTCAAAGTCAGGCTGCGCCACCGCTTCGGCTGAGCAAGGCAACAGCGGGGCAAGCATTGTTTCTCATCATCAAAGACGTTGATCCTTGGGGTATAGCTGCAAACGAAAAAGTTTTGCAGGACAATGGCATCGGTTATGATATTGCTTCCACATCACAATTGGGTAGCTGGGATTTTTCTGGCTATGCCTGCGTTATTGTGGCATCTGACCAAAATACGAGTTCTTACAACAACTTGGTTGCAAATAGCAATAAATTGGCTGATTTTGTCAATGCCGGCGGTATTTTATTGGCTCATGCATGCGATCATGGTTGGAATGGAGGTCATTGGGATACGTCATGGCTGCCGGAAGGTGTTACTCATGTTTTCGATACAGATAATACCCTTGAAATCATTGATCCAAAACATGCTGTTGTGAAAAACATTACAGACGATGAGTTGGATAACTGGCATAGCTCTACTCATGGGTATTTTACAAACGTTTCAGCATCCACTGTCATAGCGGATGACGGAAAACCGACATACATCGAGTATGATTACGGCTTGGGCGTTGTGCTTGCAACTTGCCAGACAATTGAATGGCCATTTAAAAGACGCTATGGTACTGAACAACTCTTGCGAAATGAAATTTCCTATGCTTTGGAGCTCATTGGTGTGCCGCCCATTGCTGACTTTAATTCCGATAAAAACTGCGGCATTGCACCCCTCGCGGTGAACTTTGTTGATGAATCTATCGGCTGGGTTATGAGGCGCGATTGGAATCTCGCTGTAGGTTTTGGCGGTGGTCGTGGAATCCATGTCGGTGATCGAAAACAATACTTTGAATACTGGTTCCCCGGCAATCATGATGTCAGTCTTGAGGTCGCAAACCGTGCCGGAGAAGATGATTTGACTCGCTGGAATTGTGATCGGTCCTTCATCGATGTGTATGGCCCCTGTGGCTACACTTTCATGGAGGTGGAGAGTGCATCACCGGCGTTTCCGAAAGAACCATGGGAAAATGTTATCGATGGAGATATATGGGGCTGGGATGGCACTGCGACTGTGGAACCGGATAATGCATGGGCTATTTTTAAGTTCAAAGATGGTCGTACTAAAAAACTCACCAAAGTGCGTCTGCTCACCAATACCGGTGTTGGCTATAAAGCAAGGTGGATTCATGATTTCCATGTTGATGTGTCCACAGATGGCGTAAACTGGGTTACTGCTTTGTCCGGTCGTCACGAAGGCAATTTCAAAATTGGCCCGGATTTATGGGATCCCGACGGTGGCTGGTGGCAGGAGTTCGTGTTTGATTCTCCGGTCATGGCGAGTTATGTAAAGCTGGTAGTTGACAATCCGCCACCTAATTGGGCTCAAATTGGGGAATTTGAGGTCTATGAGGATATGCAGTTGCCTGATCCTGCTCAGTGTAGCATTACAGCAACAGGACCACATTACGCTAATGGGAGCGACGCATCCGTTGTAACCCTGACATTGCTTGACAAAGATGGGCAACCCGTAACAGGTTACAATGATTTCGATATCAATTTTTCCATTATGTGGACAAATCCATCGACATACGAGTTTACTCCCGTCACAGAAACAAGTCCCGGTGTTTATCAAACAATGTTGACGAGCACAACAGAGGGAACGAAAAAAATCGTCGCTGCTGCTCACGGGGCAGTAATCGGTTACCATAAGGATTATGGCTGGACGACTGAAATTAATTTTATCAGCAATGTCTACGAATATGGACTAAAGATCGTCGAGTCGAGCGAGTCCTTCTCAAAAGAGCCTTGGTCGAATATTATTGACGGTGATTACGAAGGCTGGGACGGGACTGCGACCGTCAAAGGTGATCAGCCCTACGCAATTTTGGCATTTCAAAATGACGGTATCTATAAAGTAAGCAAATTCGGAATTCAAACGGATAATGGCACGGATGACGATAGCCCGAAGGTTGCAAACCGTCAGGCAAAAAGGATACGCATTGAAGTATCTACTACAGGTCTGGAAAAATTGGATTTTACAACGGTTCTCGAAGGCCGTATTAAATCCGGCGATTTGCAATACTTTAGACTGCCCTCTGCTGTGGATGCCAAGTATGTCAAACTAGTGGTTTTGGAACCGAACTGGGGCGCCGATACCTGGCGGCAGATTGTAGAATTTGAAGTTCATCTTGACGTCAAAGGTGACCTGCCGAAAGAATTGGCTGACGAAGCAAAGCAAGCTGATACCTTTGCCCTTGAGCAAAATTATCCGAATCCATTCAATCCAACCACAGCAATTAATTACCAGCTTCCGGAAGATGCCCATGTTACATTGGAAATTTACAACACGCTCGGACAGCAAGTGGCAACACTGGTCGATGGTTTCGTCGAAGCCGGAAATCATCGGGTGAGTTGGAATGCGATTGATATGCCTGCGGGTGTATACATCTACAGGATTCAGGCAGGGAATTTTTCCAAAGCAGCTCGCATGGTTTTATTGAAATAAGGAAAAATCGTTCTTTTATAAAAGGCAGCGAAATATTTTCGCTGCCTTTTTTTCTTTCCGCTTTAAATTATACTTGTTGAGGGTTAAAATGTAACAAATGATTGTCATTGCGAGGAGTGAGGAACGAACGACGAAGCAATCTCATAACTGCCTATTAAGCATGAGATTGCTTCGCTCCACTCCGTTTCGCTCGCAATGACATGACCTCAAAAATCATGTTACAAACTAATCCGTAACAAGTATATTTGCAGTTCCCAGTCCTTTGCTTGAATATATTCCTTCCATAATGCACAAAAATTTTCGTGGATTTGTCAAAAAATTCCTTGTATATTAACATAACGCGAACCATGTTGGGTGCATCGCAAGTTTTATGCGAAACCCGCATGAAATAGAATGAATATGTTAGTGAAAAATCAGATGATTAGGTTTGACCTGAATTAAGGAGGTTTATAAATGCATATCCTGTGGAACCTTTTACTCATGAGTATTGCTGTTTTTCTTGTGGCAGAGTTCTTGCCGAATATTCGCCTGAAAAATTTTGGTACTGCCATCATTGTGGCCGTGGTTTATAGTGTCATAAATTTTTCCATTGGCTGGCTGCTTGTTTTTCTTTCATTTCCTTTGATTTTTATTACGCTGGGTCTGTTTAAATTTGTTATCAATGCATTTTTACTTTGGTTAACAGATCAGTTCATCGAGGATTTTGAAATCAAGGGCTTTGGAACAACCCTTCTGGCAGCTTTTTTGATCACCATTTTCAGTTCTTTTTTTAGATGGATATTGTAGCTGTTTCGTTTATGAGCGACTCTTTTATCTTTTGGCATAGAAAAAAGGAAAATAAAAATGCCTTTTGATGATCTCACCGAATATTTAAAATTATCGGCGGTATTGAATTATCAACTCATCGCCAAGGAAGTAAACTGGAATGGTCTTTTGTCTGTCATGCTTGGGAAGAACAAGCTTCCCGAGAATGAGAGGGAAATTCTTATTCAGGTTCTCAAATATTTGTACGATTTGTACGGCGAGAAAAGACGACGCTTGGGATCACTCATGGTTTTACATCCGTTGCGGGTGACAACGCTTTTATCTCGTGCATCAGATACCCCCACGCTTATCGAATACATTACAACCCTTCTGCATGATATCTTTGAGGACATTCTTCCTGCTGAGATGAAACCCGTGGATTGCATGCAAGACGATCAGGAATTCATGTCCTTTCTCAACAAGATTCCTAAAGGTGAACAGTGGTTTTTAATGGAACGCCTGGATTGGCTGACCAAACGGCAAACAGAAAACTATTATCAATATATCGGTCGCATGCTGGACAAATCAGCCAGCACACCTGAAGTGGTACAGGCCAAGCTGGCGGATCGGCTGGATAACACACTTGACCTGCGTATCGATCTGGAGGATCCTTTACATGGGGTTGATTTTTTTGAGAATATATTTCAGGTTTTATTTAACCATTCCTATAAAGGGTACATTCCCAACTTGCCGCATTCGTCGATAACCGCGCTCAATGGGGCTGAAAGGTTATATCAATTGTTTAAAAATACAGTTTTGATGTCCTTGATCCGGCAGAAACGCTCTCTTGAAAACGATGCCGTAGCAAAGGAAATATTTGATAATCTGGCCAAGGCCAGTATGAAAGAAGCGCAGAGGATTACCCTACATATTTTTGCTTACCATGAGACCGACGTCGGCAAGCTTCGGGATTTGCTGAAAGTAACGATGGACTATCTTTACCAGGGGGGTGTAGATTCAGTCACAGTTCCTACTTCAGCTTCTCGTCTGGACGGTCTGTTTCTTTCTCATTTTTACGATCCGGTAAAGGAAAATTTAAAGAAAAAACTCGCTGAATTTTACAAGGATAAAAATTTGATGGTGCAAGCAGCACTTGCCTTTATTGTGATTTTTCTGAGTTTCCAAAACGATCCGCAATATTTTGTGCATGGTATCAGTCAGGATGGCGTTCAGCCTGCGACCGAGGCTGAAAGAAAGATGACTCGTCCAAGTCATTGAAATGAAATTTTTTGATAATCCGGAGGTGATTTTTTATGGCGGGGTCCAAAGCAATCGAGTTTATTCTAAATGATAAAACCGTCTCCGAAACTCTCCCGCCCGGCATGGTCGTTCTGGACTATCTCCGCCGGCATCGCCGCATGACCGGCACAAAAGAGGGCTGTCGCGAGGGGGATTGCGGCGCGTGCATGGTGCTGCTGGGCCGCATCGAGGAGGGGCGCCTGCGCTACCGGGCGGTCAATTCCTGCCTGCTGCCGTTGGCCGAACTCGACGGCCGACACCTGGTCACCATCGAAGGCTTGAACGGCGACTCTCTCAATCCCATCCAGCAGGCCTTTTTCGATGAGAACGCCTCGCAATGCGGATTCTGCACCCCCGGCATGATCGTCTCCCTGACCGGCTTTTATCTCAACAGCGATACATTCACCTCACAACAGGCTGTGGCGGCGCTGGACGGCAACATTTGCCGATGCACCGGCTACACGTCCATCAAACGGGCTGCAGGCTTGCTGGCAAAACAGGCGGACAACAATTTGGCCGAGTCCGATGTCCCGCGGCGAATTCAGCTTTTGGTCGAACAAAAAATCCTGCCATCCTGGTTTCTCACCATTTTCGATCGACTGTCCGAGCTGCAAAAACCGCTTGAAAAAGAAAGATCGACCACCTCGCTGCTCGTTGCCGGGGGAACCGATCTTTTTGTGCAAAAGCCCGAGGCCCTGCTCGACGCGGATTTTCAGCTTTTGACGCGCGACAAGAACCTGGCGGAAATCAAGGTGGAGGGCGATCTCTGTCGCATCGGCGCGGCGGTCACTGTGGAGCAACTGCAAAGCTCGCCGCTCGTCAACGATATGCTGCCGGACCTGCGCGACGACCTCAGACTGGTCTCCTCCACGCCCATCCGCAGCCGCGCCACCGTCGGCGGAAATATTGTCAACGCTTCGCCTATCGGCGATCTGACGATCTGGTTTCTCGCCCTTGATGCTGCTGTGGCGCTCAACGACGGCGTCAATCGCCGTATCGTCGCCCTGAAGGATTTCTTTCTCGATTATAAAAAACTGGACAAAAAGGATGATGAACTGCTCGAATGGGTGCAGTTTGCAATTTTCCAAAAGGGTTCTCGTTTTAATTTTGAAAAAGTGTCGAAACGCACCCATCTCGATATCGCCAGCGTAAACTCGGCGATGCTGCTGCGCAGGGACGGCGACGTCATTGTGGACGCCGGCATTTCTGCCGGAGGCGTGGCGCCGATTCCCCTGACTTTATCCAAAACCGTCGATTTTCTGCGCGGCGAAAAGCTCTCCGCGCAAACGGTGAAAAAAGCGGCGCACATCGCGCAAAGCGAAATCTCGCCGATCAGCGATGTGCGCGGATCGGCGCAGTACAAACGCCTGCTGCTGCGGCAGTTGATTTTCGCGCATTTTGACGTCCTGTTCCGGGAATACAGCAAGGAGGCGCTGCTATGAAACATGTGGACATTGCCATGCACGTTCGCGGCGAATCCCGTTTTGTCGACGACGAACCGGCGCCCGAAGGATTGCTGCACGCCGCGGTTTTCACGTCGCCGGTCAGTCACGGAAAAATCCGCAGCCTGGATGTACGCCGGACGCGCGACATGGCCGGCGTCCACGGCGTCTTTACGGCGGCGGACATCCCCGGCGAAAACCAGATCGGCAACATCATTCAGGACGAGCCGTTGCTTGCCGAAGATTATGTGCATTTTATCGGCCAGCCGGTCGCCCTGGTCGTCGCCGAGACGCCGGAAATCGCCCGCGCCGCGGCACAATCAATCGACATCGACATCGAGGAGCTGCCGGCGATTTTCGATGCGCGCGAAGCGTTTGCCAAAGGCGAACTCATCGCGCCGCCGCGCACTTTTTCGCTCGGCGACACGCACGCCGCCTGGAAGAAATGCGAGCACATCATCGAGGGTCGCGTCGATTCCGGCGGCCAGGAGCATGTCTACCTGGAGACGCAGGCGTCGCTGGCCGTTCCGGAGGAGGATCGCGGCATAAAACTGCTCTCCGCCACGCAGTCGCTTTCCATGGTGCAAAAAATCGTCGCCCGCATTCTGGCGCTGCCCATGCACAAAGTGGAAGTGGATACGCTTCGCCTCGGCGGCGCTTTCGGCGGCAAGGAGGATCAGGCCACGGCATGGGCGGGACTGGCGGCGCTGGCGGCGTTCAAACTCGACCGCCCGGTCAAGCTGGTGCTGCGCCGCGACGAGGACATGCGCATGACCGGCAAACGGCACCCCTATTCATCGGATTTCAAGATCGGACTGGCAAAGGACGGCGCCATTCTCGCCTGGGAAGCGCAGATATTTCAAAACGCCGGCGCCGCTGCCGATCTGTCCACCGCCATTCTCGAACGAACGCTTTTCCATGTGACCAACAGCTATTTCATTCCCAACGTCAAAGTGACGGCGGCGAGCTGCCGCACCAACCTGCCGCCGAACACGGCCTTTCGCGGTTTCGGCGGGCCGCAGGCGATGTTTCTCATCGAATCCGCAATTTTCAAGGCGGCCGCTGAAATGGGGCTTGATCCGGCGGTCATTCAGCAGAAGAATCTCCTGGACGAGGGCGATCAGTTTCCCTACGGCATGAGAGCGAAAAACTGTCATGCGCGGCCATGCTGGGATGGGGTCGAGAAAAAATACGACGTCAAAAAACGGCGCACGGAGATCGAGCAATTCAACAGGGAACACGAGTGGCGAAAAAAGGGGCTGGCGATGATGCCCATTTGTTTCGGCATCTCTTTCACCAGCACGTTTCTCAATCAGGCGAGCGCGCTGGTGCACATTTACCAGGACGGCACGGTCAGCGTGAGCACGGCGGCCGTGGAAATGGGCCAGGGCGTGAAGACGAAAATCGCCGGCATTGCCGCGCGCGTGTTTTCCATTGACCCGCAGCGCGTGCGCGTGGAGAGCAGCAACACGCGGCGCGTCGCCAACATGTCTCCCACGGCCGCGAGCAGCGGCGCGGATATGAACGGCCACGCGACAAGGCTGGCCTGCGAGGACATTCTGGCGCGTCTGAAACAACGCGCGGCAAAACATTTTGACATCGACGATCCCCAGGCGATCGACATCCGCGACGAGACCGTCTTTTTACGCGACGAAAAAACCGATCTCCACTGGGACGAATTGATCACCCTGACCTACATGGATCGCAAAAGTCTCTCCGCGCAAGCGCATTACGCGACGCCGAAGATATATTTTGACAAATCGAAAGAAAAGGGCGAACCGTTCGCCTACCACGTTTTCGGCGCGGCGGCCGTCGAGGCGACCGTGGACTGTCTGCGCGGCGCCTACGAGATTGATTCGGTCAAGCTGGTGCACGACGTCGGCGAGAGCCTTAATCCGCATGTGGATCGCGGCCAGATCGAAGGCGGCGTGGTGCAGGGCCTCGGCTGGATGACCATCGAGGAGCTGATGCATTCGGATAATGGCAAACTGCTCACCGATTCGCTGACGACCTACAAAGTCCCGGACATCTATTCAGCGCCCGACATTAAAGTTCATTTTTTACAGGATTCGAAAAATCCGCCCGGCCCGTTTTATTCCAAGGCCATTGGCGAGCCGCCGTTCATGTACGGCATCGGCGCGTATTTTGCGATTTTGAGAGCGATGAAGGCGTTTCGCAAGGACGTTCGACTTGAATTTCATTCGCCGATGACGCCGGAAAAAGTACTTTTGGCGATTTATGACGGATAACGGAACACGGCGAACGCATGACACGGAGGAATGTATGAATCTGTTTTAACTAGGATAAATGTTTGTATATATCTTTTCGGTGTCCAATTTTAATCACTAAAATGATCAAAATATCGTTTTGGATTTCATAAATTATTCGATAATCACCAACACGGATTCGATGAAAAGGATTATTTCCTTTTAGTTTAGTTTCGCCTGATGGAGGAAGATAATTTGCCATTTCTGATAGCTTGTCGACAATTCTCTTTTGAATGGATCGTGGCAGTTTGCGTAATGTTTTTGCAGCAGATTTTTTAATTCAACTGTATATTTCAAAGATCAAGTTCCCTTTTTAAATCGGATAACTTTGTGTTTTCACCTGGTTCATTTTTGATTTTCCAAGCGTCATCAATATCTTGTTGATCCTCAATCTGTTGCAAAAGTTTAAGGCCTTCAATAGATACTATAGCAGCAAGTTCTTTCCCTCTTCGGGTAAGTACAATTGTATTTTTGCCATAGGCGACATTATTGACAATATCGGCAAAATTTTTTCTCGCTTCGGCTGTTGTAATTTTGTTTACCATTTTTCACCTCATTAATGTACGTTATGTACATACAGTACAAATTGTTATTTTAAAA
>JAACEJ010000644.1 GCA_011682565.1 Actinomycetota bacterium
GGGGAGCAACAGGGGCGACATCAAATCCGGTTATTGTCCTTGGATGTATAAAAGCCGATCCGGAGCGATGGGCCAAAGAAATCAGTGAAATCCGGAAAAGAAAAAAGAATTTTTCTGAGATCGATATCGCATGGGAACTGATAAAGCAATTAGCGATAGAAGCGTTACCGATTTTAAGGCCGGTATATGACAAAACAAATGGACGAAACGGCAGAGTAACTGTTCAGGTGAACCCTAAATACTTCACAAATCCAGAGAAAATGATCGAACACGCAAAAGAAATATCTCTGTGGGGAGAAAATATAGCGATAAAGATTCCAGCCGTGGAAGCAGGATTCATTGCTATGGAAGAGCTGACAGCCTGTGGTCTCACAGTTCTTTCAACCGTTCAGTTTACTGTATCTCAGGCTATTGCGACAGCTGAAGCTTTTAGAAGGGGTTACAAACGAGCAGAAGCTGACGGAATTGATATTTCCAGAATGAATTCATGGGCGGCTATAATGGTTGGCCGTCTGGATGACCATTTGAGGGATGAGCAAAAGGAAAATAATATTCCCGTTAATACTGAGGATATCCACTATGCGAGTCTGGCGGTTTTCAAAAAGATTGCGAGGATTTTTGAAGAGCGAGGCTATCGATGCAAACCTATGGCCGCCGCCATTCGAGGCTCTTATCATTGTATGAGTTTTGTAGGAGGAAATGTCGTTGTAACATTGCCGCCCAAATGGCAGGTCTTTGTAAATGGTTCGGCCGAAACAATCGTTACCGATGCAATTGAGCGACCGGAGCCGGAAAATAAGATTATGAAGCTTCAAAAACATTTCCCGGATTTTAATCGTGCTTATGAGGAAAATGGGATGAAGGTTGAGGATTTTGTCAAATTCGGGTCATCTCGCAAGACACTGCGACAGTTCATTTATGGTTACGAAGAACTTCTCGGATTTGTCAGAAAATGTATGCTGTAACACAATTAACAAACTGCTTTATTTGAATTTAAGTGTGAATTTATTATGGGAAGGAAAAAATAAAATGGCTGAGAAGCTTTCAGGAAGTGAATTTATTGCGGAATATTTAATTAAGGAAGGGCTGCCTTATATTTTTGGCCTGCCCGGTCACGGGGTACTTGCTTTTATGGATGCATTTCGCAGGAGACAGGACAAGATAAAGACTATAACATTTCGTCACGAGCAGGCCGCGACTTTTGCCGCGGATGCGTATTGCCGGGTTTCCGGCAGGCCTATGGCTGTATTTACAACAGTAGGTCCGGGTGCGGTTAATTGCCTGACGGGCATCTCCACCTCATTTATGGACTCTATTCCGATGATCGTTTTCACTGCGGATTGCCCGGTTTATATGAATGAAAAAGGAGCGATGCAGGAGATCGAACGGAATCACTGGGCGGATGTGCCGGAAATAATCAGACCAATCGTAAAACGCTCATGGAATATCACTGATGCCTCCCAGCTTGCGGATGTTTTGCCGCGCGCCTTCAGAATCGCTACCAGTGGCAGGCCCGGCCCCGTCCATATTGATATGCCAATGGATGTTCAGGCACAGATGATAACCATGCCGGTTCCCGATCCTAAAGGCTATAGGATTTCTCCGCGAATACAGGGCGATACGATTGAAATCGAAAAAGCCGTGAAATTATTATCCTCCGCCAAAAGACCTTTGATACTTTGTGGCGGCGGGGTGATATTATCTGATGCAAGCGAACAGATAAGACAATTGGCTGAATTACTGGGAATTCCCGTTGTCAGCACTTTCAATGGCAAAGGCTGTATCCCTGAAGACCACCCCCTCTGGACTTACAATATTGGATTTATGGGTTCTACCTGTGGAAATCACCTGACAAAAAATGCCGATATTGTATTGGCTGTCGGCTGCAGATTCTCCGAATGGACATGTTCATCATACAAACCCGGCATAACTTTTAATGTACCGCCAACTAAAATAATCCAGATTGATATTGACCCGCGTGAGATTGCCAAGAATTATCCTGTTGAAGTCGGCCTGTTGGGTGACTGTAAAACAGTACTTGAAAAATTTATCGAATTGATCGGCACGGAAAATGCTGTTGATTACAAAAATCTGGAATACTTTACCGAACAGCAGAATGCAAAGAAAGAATGGGAGGCTACACTGGTCAAATGGCGACAACCTGAACCGGAAATGCTTACCCTGTTGGGGTTGATAGAGGATTTGAGAGAATGTCTGGATAAAAATGCGATAGTTTTAAGCGATGCCGGCCTGGCTCAGGACAATTTGTGGCGTGCTTTCCCGGTTTATCAGCCACGCTGCCATATAAGCTCAGGCGGCTCTTCAACCATGGGCTTTTCCATTCCGGCAGCCATCGGATGTAAATTAGCTGCTCCGGAAAGACAGGTCGTGGGTCTTATTGGCGATGGGAGTTTCCTGATGACATGCCAGGAACTTGCCACAGCCATACATTATAATTTGCCGGTTATTTATATTATTTCCAATAATCATGGCTGGGGAAGTATCAGGGATATGCAGAGAGACTGGTACGGCGAAGAAGGAATCTTCAGTACCAGATTCTTAGTTGAGGGTACAGATAAATCGTCGAATCCGGACTTTGTAATGTTAGCCCGGTCTTTTGGGCTGTATGCTGAAAAAGTCCAAACCCGCAGTCAGGTCAAACCGGCTATTAAGAATGCGTTAAAATCCGGTAAGCCGGCCCTTATAGAGGTTTTAGTGGAATCAACGCCTCCGTACGCGGGTTTGCCATTAACCGGCTGGGCTGATTATCCGACCCCTGAATATATCGACAGCAAAATGAATAAGGATTCGTCACAATAGGTTGAGTGGATTTACATCCGCCAGATCAACCATCCATTTCTCAAGGTTGAAATAAGACCGGTCGGTGCGCTCGCGTATGCCGAAAGAAAAATCCAGATGGTTACTGTGTTTGATCAGCTTAACTAAAAATTTGTTTCGTCCCGCCCTGAGCTTTATGGG
>JAACEJ010000645.1 GCA_011682565.1 Actinomycetota bacterium
TGTAAACAAAGCATATACGCAAGGTATCACCAACAGCGTAAAGAACGTTGAAGTCATCATTCCACCGACAACAACAGCGCCGAGGGACTGCAAGGCCTCGCCGCCTTCGCCCAGACCGAGGGCAATGGGCAGCATCCCGAAAATGGTCGTGAGTGAAGTAATCAGGATGGGACGAAGACGGATAACACCGCCCCGTACAATCGCATCAATTTTATCTTTACCCTGTCCGCGCAATTGGTTGATATAATCCACCAGCAGAATGCCGTTATTAACAACAATGCCGACGAGCATAATCATTCCCAGGATTGCATTCATACTCATGGAAGCGCCAAATAAATACAAACCGACAAACACGCCGATCAGCGCCAGCGGAATGGTCACAGCTATAATCAAAGGCTGGCCAAACGAATTAAACTGTGCACCCATAACAACGTAAACGAGAAAAACAGCAATGAGCAAAGCAATACCCAAACTTTTAAAAGAATCGGTAATTCCTTTTGATTGGCCGCCAAAGGTGAGGAAATAATCCGGTGGCAAGGGCAGATTTTTCATTTTCGCTTTTACCCTGCCGGTAACCGCGCGCTGCGAGGCGCCGGCAACATCCGCTGTAATAATGACAACACGTTGTTGATCAAAACGGTGAATTTCGCCCGGCGATTTATCAAACGAAAGTTTCGCCACCGCGCTTAAAGGGTAGGTTTTCCGCGAACGCTCGTAAGCGGCAACGACAAAAGCTGTCCGGTATTTCTAATCTTTTCATTATCAGCTTTCACCCGAATGTCATATTCTTTGCCGTAAGTGCTCAGTTTTGTCGGCGTCAAACCATCCACGGCCTGTCGAATCGTGGATGTGATGAGAGCTATTGGCAAGCCGAGATCGGCAGCCTTTTCGTAATCGATCCGGATGTTAAATTCGGGCAGACTTTCCTGCAAAGAACTTTTCAAATTGACAACTCCGGCGACCTGGCGGATTTGTGTCATGGCTTGCATGGCAAGCTGCTGTAAAACCGCTAAATCATTGCCGGATATCCGCAAGTTGACCGGCTCACGCTCCATCCCTTCCGTGGCTGTAACCTGTCTGATGATAACTTTTGCACCGGCAAAAGTTGCCCAGTGCTCGCGAAGATTCTCCATAAAAATGGCTGATGACTGAACATATTCTTTTTTCACTCTGACGCTTATGCCGGCAACATTGGATTTCACGTTGCCGAACGTTGCGGTTCGCCCGACGATGGCATAAATCTGTTCAACTTGCTCTTGTCCTTGCAAAAATCTTTCCATCCGGCGGACGATGTTATCAGTAACACGAAGATCAGTTCCTTCCTGAAGTGTCAAATCAACGCGAAACTCATTCTGGTTGATTGACGGCAGCATTTCAACATCGAGTCGGGGCGCAATAATCACCACGGATAAAACGAGAATGACCAGGGAAAGGAGAATAGTCAGGATCGGAAAGCGCAGCGCCAGCCGAAGGGATGGCTTGTAAGTGGCGAGAAGTTTGTTAAACATGTTTTGCCAGAGAGTGGCTATCCTGCCGAAAATTGTGTTGCTAGTTTGCGTGCGCATCAATTTGTAGCTTAACATGGGTACAATTGTCAGGGCAACGAGAATTGAGATTGTGAGCGCAAAGACAACAGTAAGTGCCAGTTCGCCGAGCAAGGCGGCAAAAAGTCCCATCAAAAAAGCAAGCGGCAAAAACACGACAATCGAAGTTAATGTCGCCGAGGCAATAGCCATACCAACTTCAGAAGTTGCATTGACGACCGTCTCTTTCCGATCGGCTGATTTGCTTTCCGAAAGATGCCGGTAAATATTTTCCAAAACCACAATGGAAGAATCTACGATAAGCCCGACCCCCAGGGCCAGCCCTCCCAACGAAATCATGTTGATGCTCAGGCCGAACCGATCGATGCATATAAAAGTTACGATGATAGAAATGGGTATGGACAGGGCTATGATCAATGTATTACGGATGTTGCCCAGAAAAAGCAAAATAATAATTCCTGCCAGCAGCGCGCCAAGCAGTGCATTTCGGGTTACGCTTCGTATCGACTCCTTGATAAATGTCGATTGATCCTCAATGGTTGCAATGTGAATATCTGCCGGCAAACTTGATTTGACAGCCGCCAGCGTGGTTTTGACCTCGTCGACCATGGCCACAGTGTTGCCGCCGCTCTTTTCCCGCACTGCAAGACTAACAATGTCTTTTCCCTGGAAGCGGGAAATGCTGGTGCGTTCTTTGTTCGCAATTTCAACTTTTGCAATATCCTGTAAAAAAATGGGCGTCTGATTTATATCTGCCACAACGACGCGGCGGATATCCCGGACATTGGTAAATTTTCCTTTTGATTGCAAAAGATAGTTCTTTTTACCGAGTTTTAATTTGCCGCCGGGAATGTCCATGTTTTGCATAACCAGCGCATTATTGACTTGCCCGAGAGATATTCCGAATCCGGCCAGCCTGTCGGGATCGACCGTAACAGCAACTTCCTTCTCATAGCCGCCGCTGATATGAACCGTAGCGACATCCTTTAATCGCAGAATCCTATTTTTGACTTTTGTTTCTATAATATCTCTGACTTGATTCAAATCCCTGGTTTCGGAATAAAAGCCCAACTCGATCCCGGGAGGTATAAAATCCTGGACCTGCAGAACAGTCGGATCAAGAGCCTCACGGGGAAAACGGCTGCGCGCTTTTATTGTTCTATCCTGCACTTCTCGTTTTGATTTATAAAAATCGATGCCCCATTCAAATCGAACCATAATACGGCAGCCACCGCTGAAACAAACTGTTTCCAGTTCATCGACATGGTCAATCGTGCTCAGTTCTTCTTCAAGCGGCTTGGCAATTTCTTCTTCAATCTCTTCAGGCCCGACCCCGGGATAAGGCGCAACAACAATAAGTGTTGGCGCGACAAATTCAGGCCAGAAAGAAACAGGAATATTGGTAATAGAAATAAATCCCAAAGCAGTCAATG
>JAACEJ010000092.1 GCA_011682565.1 Actinomycetota bacterium
TTTACCTTATTTTAACCCTGTTCTGAACTCTTTCAAAGGGTTTTTATAAAAAAACAATGGCAACTTGATTTCAGGCAGAATCATTTTTTTAAAAACGATTTTTATGGCGGATCGATCTATTTCAACTGCAGGAGTTGAGGATCCTGCTTGTCTTTTGTAGGACAAACACCTACATATCCTACCGACGAATTCTTACAAAATAATCAGACATGCACTGATTTCTTTTATTACCAGCATTTTGTACATTGATTGCGACATTCGAGGATAAAGCAGACGCAAGAAAGGGGATGGATTATGCTAAATGTTATGCTTGTCGATGACTCTGCTCTTTTACGCGACCGAATCAGGAAATTTTTGGCAGATGTTCCCAAAGTTCAGATTGTCGGAGAATATGAAACCGGATTGCTGGCATTGGAAGCCATCAGGAAAAGTAAACCGGATGTGGTTGTGCTGGATATTCACATGCCGGACGGAAGCGGGGTCGTGACCCTCAAGGAAATTAAGCATTTGTATCCAATGCTGACGACAATAATGTTCACAAATTATTCCTTTCCGACCTATCGGAATGTTTGCAAAAGACTTGGAGCAGATCACTTTTTTGACAAGTCCACAGAATATGAAGGTCTCGTCGAATTATTGGCCAAGTTGGCCAAAAAGAAGACAAGCTAAATGCTTTAATGCAATACGCTCTTGAATTGCGAATCTAAAGCCAATTGGGTAAGAAAATGAAAAAAAACGAATCACAGACAGTACTCGGTGAGACGAGTAGAATTCCATCCCCGGGCTTTAAAGACTCGGATTTGGCAGATACTCGATCCCTCCGGAAGTTGCTGAATCGTTTGGAAAAGTACCGTCTGATGGTTGAGAATGCAAACGAAGCCATCGTAATCGTCCAGGACGGAAAGCTGGAATTTGTAAATCCGAAACTCCTTGAGATGGTGGATTATTCATGGGAAGAACTTGTATCCAAACCATTTTTGGACTTTGTTCACCCGGATGATCGGGACTTGGTTGCGATAAATTATCGGAAAAGAATTCAAGGGGAAAAATTCGAAAATGTTTATTCCTTTCGATTGGTTGGCAAAAATGGCGACATAAAATGGGTAGAGATAAACGCGATCCGTTTTATGTGGGATGGTGCCCCGGCAACATTGAATTTTCTGACTGATGTTTCTGGAAGAAAAAAGATTGAAAAACAGTACGAGCATATTTTTGAACTCGCGCAAAAGGGTACCTGGATTTTTGATCACGATTTCAACACTTCTGTTTTATCGGCCATACTGGCCGAAATGCTTGGTTACACGACCCGGGAGATGAAAGGAAAGAATTTAAAAGAGTTTTTACCGAAAAATGATATTCAGGATATTAAACCGGTTTTAATAGCGCTCAAACGAGGGGATGCCGTCGAGCAGGATTTCGATCTGCTTCACAAAAACTATAGCCGGATTTATGTCAAAATGAAACTGTCGCCGATCACAGATACCGATGGCACGTTCCTGGGGGCTCATGCTCAAGTCATTAATATGACTGAAAAAAAACAAGTTGAAAAGGCATTGATTCGTTCCGAAGCCAGGTTTCGTTCGGTGGCGCAATCGGCTGTCGACGCTATGATTTCCACGGATAGTGATGGTCGCGTCACATTTTGGAATCAGGCTGCACAAAAGATGTTCGGATATTGTTCGGACGAAATGATTGGGAAGTCGGTCACCAAACTCATGCCGAAAGAATTTATTGAGAAACATAAAGCAGGCATTGAAAGACTTCACAAGGGTGGCGAATCGAGCATCCTCGATACAACGGTCGAATTGAAGGGGCTGTCAAAGGATGGAAAAAAGTTTTCAATCGATTTGTCACTTGCAAGCTGGGAGACCGATGAAGGCACGTTCTATACTGCCATTGTTCGGGATATTTCGAAACGTAAAAAATTGGAATCTCAAGTGCAGCAAGCGCAAAAAATGCAAGCTATAGGAACTTTAGCCGGTGGCATTGCTCATGATTTTAATAATATCATCGGGGCAATCATGGGTTACGCGGAACTTGCCGCTGATGATACTGAAGAAGGCTCTGTTCTGCACGAAAACCTTGAGAATATCGTCACGGCCAGCATGCGGGCCAAAGAACTGGTAAAACAAATTTTAACCTTTAGCCGGTTGGACAAGTTGGAAGAAAATCCCATTTGTGTCAGTTCGATCGTAAAAGAAACGTTGAAATTGCTCAGGGCGTCGCTGCCCAAAACAATTGATATCGCAACGGATATTGATGCGGATTCGAGTTTTGTTCTGGCAGACCCCGTGCAAATCCAACAAATTATGCTCAATCTTTGTTCAAATGCAGCTTACGCGATGCGGCAAAAAGGCGGCCGGTTGCACGTCAAAGTCACGAGGATTGAATTGAATGAAGAATCCGCAGCCCGGACGGGCGATCTTTCCGCCGGGCAGTACGTTCTAATTGCAGTAAACGATAGTGGAGATGGAATTGACAAGGCAATCATCGATCGCATTTTTGATCCTTTTTTCACCACGAAGAAAATAGGAGAGGGAACGGGCATGGGGCTATCGGTTATCCATGGCATCGTTGAACGGCTACATGGCAAAATTACAGTTGACAGCAAAATCGGCCAGGGCACGACATTCCGGGTTTTTTTGCCGCGTCTTGAAAGAAAGGAAATTCGAAAACAGGCAGAAAAAAGCCCGCTCGTCAACGGGAAAGAAAGGATCCTTTACATTGACGACGAAAAAGACCTAGTCCTGATTGCGGTGGAAAGATTCAGCGAATTGGGCTATCACATTATCGGAAAAACCGATAGTATCGAAGCAATGGATTTATTTCAAAAGGACCCGGATGCTTTTGATCTGATTATCACCGACCAGACAATGCCGGGCCTCAGCGGCAAGGAACTCTCAAAACGCGTTCTTGAAATGCGCCCGCAAATGCCCATCATTCTGTGTTCCGGTTACAGCGAAACGATAACAAGACAGGAAGCAATGAAGATAGGTATCCGTGAATTTGTTCTCAAACCTGTGAGTATTTTCGAGATGCCGAAAATTGTGCGGTATATTTTGGATGAAAAAAACAAAACGATCGATGATTCTTAAAAGTGATTTTATCCAGACCCCGTGTCGGCCCGGCAAGTCCACGAGTATTTCAAAAGTGTTCCGACATCCGGAGCCCTTCGGGCAACCGGAGTCTTGAAATGAGAGACGGCTTTTAACTTCCCGGGGGTTATGAAAATCATCTACCCTCCAAACGCCTCCGGGAAGTTTCTAAATATTTACTTTCCCCGATCCCGGATGGGCTCCCCGTGTCGGCCCGGCAAGTCCACGAGTATTTCAAAAGTGTTTCGACATCCGCTGCCCTTTGGGCAATCGGAGTCTTGAAAGAGGAAGACAGTTTTTATCACGATTCCTTGTCAGCGCAAATAGAGCATCCTTCCCGTTTTTTTGAAATCATTTACACGCAATGTATAAAGATAAATACCGCTTGGAGCAATATTTCCTGCATCATCCCTGCCGTTCCATTTTGCGTCGTGCACGCCCGCATTCATTCTTTTGGCAACGAGTTCGCGCACAACTTGTCCTTTGAGATTATAAACAGCCAATTCGACAAATCCGGATTTTTTCAGCTTGAACTGAATGTTCGTCTCCGGGTTAAACGGATTGGGGTAATTTTTTCCAAGGCTATATTCTGTAGGAGGCTGGACAGAAACGGCGACTGCCTCGTGCATGGTTACCTGACCGCTATAATTGACGTCAGCCAGTTTATAAAAATACGTTTTGCCAAAGCTGACCTTTTCGTCGATGTAATTATAGTTATGTTCGGTTTCGCTGTTACCGGCGCCGGTGATTAATTCTGTCGACAGCTTTTGGAAATTACCGTCCTCCGTCTCAGCCTTGTAAATATAAAAGCCAAGATTCTCCGTTTCAGTTTGCGTCGTCCATTCAAGCTTTACATTCTCATTGACCTGTGCTGCTGTGAAAGAAACGAGTTCGACGGGGATGAGAACATCCACCAGGTATCCTTCCACTTCACCATCCGGGGCCAGGCCGGAATACGACAACCCTTTAACACTGCTAAAACGGAAACGCGCGATTCTTGCCGCATCGGGACTACCTGTAAAAGGTACGTTGAACTGTAGCGTGTTTGCCCCGCTGTTTACCTGCGTATCGGTAAAGATTTGTTCTCCGGCATCGTCCCAGTCACCGTCGCCATTAAAATCCAGCCATGCGTTCAGGTATCCTCCTGCGGACGCCGTCACCTTGACATCTGCCGATCCGCCCTGAACAAGCGGTGAGATAAACTGGACGCCGTCATCGTCGTTATTACCGTCCGAATCATCGCCATTTGCCGAAGCTGTGGGCTGACCGTCATTTTCAGAGTCAATGCTGTATCCCAGGTAATAGCCGGAAACAATGACGTGCCGCGCGCCGTTGTTCGCTAACAGCGTTGGGAATCCCGGATCAGGTGCGTCGCCGAAATCGAATTCCCGGTGATAGCCAAAATCAGCACTCATATAAAAGGAACCCTCTGTAAATGTAATGGAAAGCGGCTCATTCCCTGTTGAACAGGAATAGCCTGCAGACAAGCTGGCGTCGTCCACATCAACTGTATAATTACCTGCCGCAACATTGCGGAAAAGGTAGTTGCCGCTGTCATTTGTGGTTTGAGAATCGACTGTATCGCCTGTTGCGGTAATCAGGTTTACTGTGACATTTGCCAGTCTGGATTCTCCGGAATCGTGTTGTCCGTTGCCATTGCTGTCATCCCACACAAGATCGCCAATGGACCCTGCCGGAATAATTTCATCTTCATCCGAATCATGGATTCCGCTGTACTCGTTGAACAGAACATCTGTGTAGGAAACATAAGCGGTATTTTGCAGCGGGCTGGATGCCCCGCTTTTGATATTCACAGTGAGAGCAACGGAATCGCTCTTACCCGAGAGAAGAAGACCCACATCCCAGGTTACAATTTCAAGAGGATCATTTAGAGAATATGTAGCATTGCCGGTGCTTGACACATAGTAGGTGCTGGTCGGCAGAGTGTCCGTTACGGTTACGTTCAAAGCCGGACCATTGCCATTGTTTTTAACGATTATTGTATAAACAGAATTCGTGTTTTCAAAAGCTTGTGTTGCCCCGTCATCTTTGCTGATAGTGATGTCCGGGTGATTCGGGAGATAATCTAAAAAAAGAGCACTTTCGGAATAAAAAACATATTGATTCCCATCGTCGACGCATAATTCCGCATTCCACCAGCCGGATGTTGGATTTGAAAAAACATCACCTCCCGGCGGAGGAAAAGCCTCGCCTCCGTCATTGTTCCATAATTTATTACCGGATGTGGTGCCGTCGTGAGTATTTCCGTCAGGATCGGTATAAGTTGCTGAAATCGTAGCAGTGCCGTCTTCATCCATGTCAAAGTTGGAGAGACGCAGTTCCGGTTTGTCGGGCACGTAGAACCAAAATGTTGTGCATCCATCGCCGTTGTGCTGGTAAGATGATTCGATGGGTGCAATATTAATTTCATCCCCGCTGTTGGGAATGCCATCAGGATCGCCTTCAACGATTTTAATTTTATAGGAATTTTGATCGTCATCGGAAGTGGAAACGTACAACTTGTAAATACCGCAACCATAATCGCGAATTTTGAAAGAAGCAAAACTGTTCCATTGTTCGGAAGTCCCGGCCACGGGAGGAAAGGTTTGCCGGGTGATTTCAGTGCTTCCGTCAGGCGCCACAAGACGGAATGTGGTACTGTCCCAGGCCGTTCCCTCTTCTTCGTCGATGTCGCTCCCGGTTCGGAAACTTTCCGGGTCGTATAATTGGACTTGAACAATAAAGTCCGAGTCCACAGTACAGGGAACATAAATGTTAAATCGATGCGGCTGATTTCCGCCATTTGCATTCCCACTGGTCCACCAATCACCCCATTTGAGATAGCCGTTTGGCCCGTTCGTTTGAAAAAATGTATTACTTGTACCCGGCGGGCACACCACTTCATCGGCCAGAGAAATGGCTATGACCACAAATAAAAGTACAATTGAAAGTAAAAATTTTATCAAGCTGATATTGTCGTGAACAATTTCACTCATGACAGGTCTCCTCTCACATCCACACTAGTTTGAATCCCTTTTGCCATCTGTGGCATCCAATCAACACAAAACCCTTTCCTGAGGCACAAGTGCCGCAGAAACAACAATCTCGTAAAGACACTTATTTGTAAAACCTTTAAAAACAAATATAATTATTTCCCGTTATGTCTGATTTGAATGTCGGGATAAGAGGGGTCAAACTCTGTGCCGCGAATATTTAAGGTGGGGCGATAGATTGTGCTCCTATTAAATATGCATCGCACATGTTTTTTCCTGAGTCTTGTGCCATGCCTTAATTCCTATGTTAAAATCTTTTGCAAAAACACAAAAAATGATTATATTGAAAACTTGATTTACCTATAACCTGGAATTTACTTTTATGCGCCCATGTTAAGGAGGCATGACGATAAAAAAAAATAGTTCATTGACTCATTTTGCCAGGATTCCCATGCAAACGATCGGCCCGGTCAAAATCACGGGCACTGTCGTCGAAGCCGAAGTTATGGTACCGTTGGCGACATTTGAAACGCCGCTGTGGCCTTCTACCAACCGGGGTGCGCGCGTTGCACTGAGATCCGGCGGCATCCGTGCAGTGATCGTTGACGAACGAATGACGCGCTCGGTTTTAGTGGAGGCGCCCGGAGTTGAAGAAGCAATGCGTGTTGTTTCAACTTTAAAAAATCACCGCGATAAAATTTGCGATATAACCGAGGCAACCAGTAAGTACGCCGAATTCGTCGATATTCACTTTCAAATCGTTGCGAATTTGATTTTTATCCGCCTGGAAATGCGCACGGGTGACGCCTCCGGGCACAACATGGTGACCAAAGCTGCCGAAGCCTTGCAGGATTGGCTGCTGGCTGAATACGATGATTTGAAATATATTTCTATTTCCGGTAATTATTGTACTGATAAAAAAGTATCCGCTGTAAACGGCATTCTTGGCCGCGGGAAAAATGTGATCGCTGAGGTCATCGTGCCGGCAAAAATTTGTCACCGCTATTTGAAAACGACTCCTGAAAAAATCGTCGAACTCCACATAAAAAAAAATCTTGTGGGAAGTATCGTCGCCGGAAGCCTGCGAACGGCCAATGCACATTTTGCCAACATGCTCCTCGCTTTCTATCTCGCCACCGGGCAGGATGCCGCGAACATTGTTGAAGGTTCCCAGGGGATTGTTCATGCGCAAGTTCGAAATGACGATCTGTATTTTTCCGTAACGCTGCCGAACATTATCGTCGGTACAATTGGCAGCGGCAAAGAATTACCTTTTGTGCGCGATAACCTCAGGATGATGGATTGCCTGGGCAACCGCGAGGCGGGCAAGAATTCGCGTCGCCTGGCGGTTATTGCGGCTGCTGTTGTTCTCTGCGGGGAATTATCCTTGCTTGGGGCGTTGACGAATCGTGGTGAGCTCATGCAGGCCCACGAAAGGCTGGAGCGGCGATGAGCGACCAGATCAACGAGCGAAAATATGAACATATCCACATTATCAACGGCGATGAAAATGTGGACCGGAAAAAATCATATTTTGATTTCATTCATCTGAAACACAGGGCATTACCGGAAATCGATCTTGCACAAGTTGATCCATCCGTGACATTTATGGGAAAAAAACTGTCTTTCCCTCTGCTCATATCTTCAATGACCGGCGGCCACCATGACCTGGTTCGGCGGATAAATAAAAACCTGGCGATTGCTGCGGAAGCTACAGGAGTGGCCATGGGCGTCGGGTCACAGCGTGTTATGTTTGACAACCCCGACGCGCGCAAAAGTTTTGAGATACGGCGGCATGCACCGTCCACACTTTTATTTGCGAATCTGGGGGCTGTGCAACTGAATTATGGTTTCGATATTTCTCACTGCCGCGAAGCCGTAGCGACCGCAGGCGCTGACGGTCTGTATTTCCATTTGAATCCTTTGCAGGAAGCGGTACAACCTGAGGGCGATACGAATTTTTCAAACCTGGCAGCAAGAATTGGCGAGATTGCCAAAAAGCTGCACGTCCCTGTGATCCTCAAAGAAGTCGGCGCAGGACTTGAACTTGATGATGTCTTCCTGGCTTTCGAGCACGGTGTTGAATATTTTGACGTTGCCGGTTCCGGCGGCACCTCATGGAGCCGGATCGAGTATTACCGCCAGAATGATGAAAAAAACAATATCGGCCTTCTGTTTCAGGATTGGGGAAATCCAACGCCCCTGGCATTGCGCGCATTGCGTCCGTTGCATGATAAAATTACTGTCATATCTTCGGGCGGCCTTCGTTCCGGAATCGATATGGCCAAGTCCGTCATCCTCGGTGCAAAATTATGCGGCATGGCAAAACCTTTTCTCAAGCCTGCAACCGAGTCCGCCGATGCAGTCATCCATACGATTGAAAAGTTTAAAAAAGAATTCACTGTTGCCATGTTTTTGCTGGGCGTCAAGAATTTTGACCAGTTGTTTTTTAATGAATCATTCATTGCCTATTCAACTTTTGAAAAAGGATTGTTCGATGAACGCGGGTATTGAATCGTTGAGTTTTTATTCCTCACATTACTTTGTTGATTTGAAAACACTGGCTGAGCAGCGCGGGCTGCGTCCCGATCGGTTTTACAAGAGTATTGGTCAGGAAAAAATGGCAGTACCCCCTCCGGACGAGGACATTATCACTCTTGCAGCAAACGCCGCGCACCAGGCTTTGCAGGGCGTGGATAAGGAAAGTATCGATACCGTTCTCTTTGCCACCGAGTCAGCGGTTGACCAGTCCAAAGCGGGCGGGATTTATGTGCACCATCTTCTCGATCTCCCGCACAATTGCCGCGTTGTTGAACTCAAACAAGCATGTTACAGCGGTGTCGGCGGATTGCAGTTAGCGCTTCCTTATGTGCTGCAACACCCGGATCGAAAAGTCTTGCTTGTTGCTTCCGATATTGCCCGTTATGGTTTGGGAACAATGGGTGAACCTACGCAGGGCGCCGGTGCTGCTGCCGTGGTTCTCTCCACTCATCCGAGCATCATGGATCTGGATTTGACGACGGGTATGTATACCGAGGACGTGATGGACTTTTGGCGGCCAAATTATCGCGATGAAGCTCTGGTGGATGGCAAGTATTCCGTTAAAATCTATTTGAAAACACTGACCGAAGCGTGGAAACAATTCAGCGATCTTTCCGGCACAAAGTTTTCTGATCTTTTTCGTTTTGCTTATCATTTGCCGTTTTCGCGCATGGGAGAGACAGCACACAAGCATTTGGCAAAATTGACGGGCGATAACGATTTGCAGGATGCGGATGTTTTGCGGCAAATTTCAAATGCGCTCGTCTATAACAGAATTA
>JAACEJ010000646.1 GCA_011682565.1 Actinomycetota bacterium
CTTGAAAATATATAGTAATAGATCACTTAATTGATAACTTATAAGGTGCCATCATGTTTTCTGAAAACCAAGCAAAACGATTTACTGTAAAAACGATTTTCCCTCTGCTTGCAGTACTTTATTTCTTCATTTTTGTGCTGCCAATCTCAGCAGCACAAACCGGCATCTACAATGTTACGGATTTCGGCGCGGCTGCCGACGGCAAAACTTTGGACACCAAAGCCATTCAGGCGGCTGTGGATTCATGTTCACAAAACGGCGGCGGGACAGTTCTTTTTCCTGCCGGTACTTATTTATCCGGGACGATCTATCTGAAAGATCACGTCAGGCTAAAATTAGCCACAGGCTCTCTTTTACTGGGCAGTACTGACGTAAATGACTATCCCCTGAACAAATGCGATTTTCCTTCCTACTCGGACGCTTACGTTGGGCGAGCGTTAATTTGGGGAGAAGGGCTGCACGGCATTGCCATAACGGGCCGGGGAATAATCGACGGTCAGGGAGCGAGCTTTAGGGACAACATCCCGAAAAAAACAGAATGGGAGAAACTGACAAGTTTTTATCAGGACACGACCCGTTATCGTCCCAAAGCGGGATACATCAACCGGCCTTATCTTATCCGTCTTGTGAGCTGTCGGGACATTTTGGTTAAAGATGTAACCCTGCGTCACTCCGCCATGTGGATGCAGCAGTACCTCGACTGCGATTTTGTGCGTATCCAAAACATCACGGTCTACAATCACGGCAGCAAAAACAACGACATGATCGACATCGATTGCTGCCGCAACGTCATCATTAGCGGCTGTTATGGTGATTCCGATGACGACGGCATTACGCTTAAAAGCACAGGCGGTGTACCCACGGAAAATGTGACCGTTTCCGACTGTGTCGTCAGTTCGTTTTGCAACGCCATCAAAATGGGGACGGAATCTTCCGGCGGGTTCAAAAATATCACCATTACCAATTGTGTCATCCGCCCTTCATCCGAACCAAACAAAATTTATGGACGACCGGAAGGACTGGCCGGTATTGCCATGGAAATTGTGGACGGCGGCTGGCTTGACGGCATAACGATTTCCAATATCACAATCAAGGGCACGACGGCGCCTATCTTTATGCGCCTGGGAAATCGCGCCCGACGCTACAAGCCTGATTTACCCGAACCGGCAGTGGGAAAATTTCGAAATGTCATTGTCAGCAATATCGTCGCCACAGGTGCAGGCCTTACAGGATGCTCCATTACCGGATTGCCCGACCATTTTGTAGAAAATGTAACTCTTGAGAATATCAAGATTACTTTTGTCGGCGGAGGTACCAAAGAACAGGCCGAAGCAATAGTACCGGAGAATGAAAACAGATATCCTGAAAGCACCATGTTCGGGGTTTTGCCTGCTTTTGGTTTCTATTGCCGCCATGTAAACGGCCTGACCTTCCGTGACATAAAACTGAGCACCAGCGAACCGGATCATCGTCCCGCCTTGATTTGCGACGATGTGAGTAATTTGAAACTGGACGGTTTTGCTGCACAGACAGAGCAAGACATTACAGCACAAGTCGTTTTCAGAAATGTAGGAAACGCCATAATCACCGGCTGCGCGCCGAACGCTTCTGCACCGTTCCTGCGTCTTGAAAATCAATGTGATCGAATCAGCGTTTTCGCCAATGATTTCAGCCTCATCCCGAAACCAATAATTTTTGATAAAGCAACGCCCAAATCGGCGCTGTATGAAAAAATGAATCGAAAGCATGAATAAGGGAAAACCAAGATGAAATTTTTAAAACGAGGGCTGTTTTGCGTCATTGTTATTCTCTCCCAAAACCTGTCGGCTCAAACAGTTTCCCCTTTTGCCTGGCCGCAAATAAAAATGGAAAGCAGACCCGGTGTTTACTGGTGGTGGCTGGGCAGCGCCGTGGACAAGGAGAATCTGACCTACAATCTGAAGACATTGCACAAAGCGGGAATCGGCGGCGTTACCGTTGTGCCGATTTATGGCGCGAAAGGCTGGGAGGATCAATGGATCAATTACCTGAGTCCCAAATGGGTCGAGATGCTGGCTTTTGCGGTAAAGGAAGCGCAGCGGTTGGACATGTGGGTGGACATGACGACCGGCACGGGATGGCCTTTCGGCGGCGCGCATATTACACCGGAATATGCCGCCAAAAAAGCAGAGTTTAAAAAATATAATCTTGCCAAAGGGGAGCGCCTGCGGGAAAAAATAGACAAAGCCGGTTTACAGACATTGATGGCATTTTCAGATCAGGGAGATCGGATCGATCTTACGAAAAAAATCGATACCAACGGCAAGCTTCAATGGAGATCTCCGTCCGGCAATTGGACGCTTTATGTTGTCCGCCAAACCGGAACCGGGCAGAAAGTAAAACGCGCGGCTCCGGGCAATGAGGGACTCGTCATCGATCCATACTCTCTCAAGTCACTGGATTTTTACCTCCGGCGTTTTAACAAAGCGTTTGCCGGTTACAAGGGGCCTTTTCCGCGAGCACAATATCATGATTCATTTGAATATTATAATGCCGACTGGACGACTGATTTGTTTGAGGAATTCCAAAAGCGCCGCGGCTATGATTTGCGCAACGAATTGCCGCTGTTGTTCGGCAATGGTGATGCGGATGCAGTGGGCCGGGTGAAATCGGATTATCGTGAGACTATGGCGGAATTGCATTTGCAGTATATCCGCACCTGGAATGCCTGGGCGCACGAAAAAGGCGGGATCACCCGGGACCAGGCTCATGGCGCGCCTGCAAACTTGCTCGATGTTTACGCCGCCGCAGACATTCCCGAGACGGAGACGTTCGGTTCCACTCCTTTTAAAATACCCGGTCTTCGTCGCCTGCCGGAAAATGTGCGCAAAGATATCCCCAATCCATTGGTGCTGCAATTCGCCTCTTCGGCAGCACATGTGACCGGCAAAACCTTGGTGGCTTCGGAAACCTGCACCTGGCTGCGGGA
>JAACEJ010000093.1 GCA_011682565.1 Actinomycetota bacterium
CACCGGCTTTTACACTCTCCGAAATATTATTGATCTGCTCTGCTGCAAAGTAAAAAATCCTTGTTTTTTTGCTTACATTGAATTATTATGCGATTTATTTAGACTTTGGTTTCCAATTATCAGAGGAGAAAGACTATGCCCACTTCCAGACATGCCTGGTCATTTCCAACGCACATCGAATATGGTCCGGGCGCTGTAAAAGATCTTGCCGGAATCGTCAAACAAGCCGGCTTTAAAAAAGGACTACTTGTAACCGATAAAGGCCTCGAGAAAGTTGGTCTGCCTAATGCTCTAAGCCAACATTTCACCAATGAAGGAATGGAACTTTTAACATTCAGCAATGTGAAATCAAATCCGACTGACGACAATGTTTATGCAGGAAGCAAACTTTATAAAGAGAGCGGTGCGGAATTTATTGTTGCCCTCGGCGGCGGTTCTCCAATCGATGTGGCAAAAGTGATCAAACTTTTAGCAACACACGAAGGACATTTGGAACAATACGACGATATGAAAGGCGGCTCAGATTTAATAAAAAACAACATGCCGCCGGTTTATGCTATCCCGACGACCGCCGGAACCGGCAGCGAAGTCGGCCGAAGCAGCGTCATCACTCTGAAAAGCACAAACAAAAAAACGATCATTTTTTCACCTTATTTCATGCCGACAATTGCAGTGCTCGATCCGGAATATACGGTCTCGCTTCCGCCAAAACTAACGGCCGCAACAGGCGTCGACGCCTTTGTTCACAATATCGAGGCTTATCTCATTGACGATTTTCACCCCTTCGCGGATGGTCTGGCAAAAGAAGGAATCCTTCGTTCTTTCAAAAACCTGCCAACGGCTGTAAAAAACGGCCAGGACATTGCCGCACGCGGTGAAATGCTGGTAGCCTCCTCGATGGGCGCTACGGCTTTTCAAAAGGGTCTCGGTGTTAATCACTCCATTGCGCATGCTCTCGGCGTTTTTTACGATACACATCACGGCCTTGCCAACGCCGCTGTGCTGGTAGAAGTGCTGAAATTCAATCTTAAGAACGAAATCGTTCGCAATAAAATGGCTGCTTTGGGCGAAACGTTTGGCAGTAAAAACGATGCGGATGCAGTGATCGGCGTAATAAAAAATTGGCTGCTTTCCATCGACATGCCCACAGACGTTAAAGGGATCGGCATTAAAACAGAAGACTTGCCGGCCATCGAGGAATATGCTCTCGGAGATCCGTGCTGCCCTATGAATCCGCAAAAAGTGGAAAAAGGCGATGTAACCGGAATTTTGCAGAATATTCTTTGAAAAGGTACGAGGCGGAAAAAGTATGGCAGGAAAAATTAAAGCAATTACATTTGATTTATGGGACACGGTTTTCATCGATGATTCCGACGAACCGAAGCGAAAGGCCGCGGACAGACATCCCAAACCGGTAGAGCGGCGTCAGCTCGTCAAAGAGTTTCTTGATCGGCACGTACCCGTATCACGGGAAATCGTTAATGCTGTTTATGACACAGTAGATGCGGCCTTTAAAAAAGTCTGGCACGACCAGCACTTTACCTGGCGCGTGGCCGATCGGCTTGCAATTATTTTACAAGGCCTGGGGCGAACGCTTCCGGAAAATGAATTTAACGAACTTGTACGCTTGCACGAAGAGATGGAACTGGAATTCCGGCCGGATTTTGTCCCCGGAGTTCATGATGCGATTAAAACACTGCATCAACATTATAAGCTCGGCGTGATTTCCGACGCAATTTTCAGTCCGGGAAGAGCACTGCGAATTTTATTAAGAGACGAAGGCCTCCTGGATTATTTCGACATCTTTGTCTTTTCAGATGAAATCGGCTGTTCCAAACCGGAAGAACGTATTTTTCGTGCTGCTTTTGATAGATTTAACATCGAGCCGCAAGAACTTGTGCACCTTGGAGATCGTGAGCACAATGACATCAAAGGCGCACACAGAATTGGAGCACATGCCATATTATGCACCGCAGCCATTGACCGCAGAAGCAATGGAACGGAAGCGGAAGCAGTTTTCAACAATTATCGACAACTCGCGGAAATTATAGACACACTAAATTTTTAAAGAGGAAAAATGGTTCAACTACGTTGTCTGATTATCGATGGATATCCTAAAAAAAGCAGAGATCAATTTGATCAGGTAGGAATGACACTGGCAGGACAACTCTATGCAGACTTGTTACTCAAATACCAGCCGGACGCTCGCTACGATATTATGTATGCCAGCGATCCGGGAACAGAACTGCCCAATGAAAAAAGCCTTGAACAATATGCCGGAGTGATGTGGCCGGGATGCAATCTCACAGTCTACCATGACCACGACGAACGCGTGGTAAAAATGGTTAACCTTTCAAAAAGGAGTTATGAAACAGGCGTTCCGCAATTCGGCAGTTGCTGGGGCGTTCAGATGGCCGTTTATGCAGCGGGCGGAGAAGTGAAACCCAACCCCAAAGGCCGGGAGATGGGCATCGCCAGAAAAATCCATCTTACGGAAAAAGGTTTGAGACACCCCATGTACGAAGGCAAGCCGCCGGTATTTGACGGCTTTATTAGTCACGATGACGAAATTACCAAATTGCCGGAAGGTGCAAAGTGGCTGGCAACAAACGATTTTACACGCATCCAGGCTGTAAGCGTAAAACACAAAAACGGCATTTTCTGGGCAACGCAGTACCACCCGGAATACAATCTGCGCGAGGTTGCGCGCCTCATCGTCGCCAGAGAAGATAAACTCAAAAAAATGGGGGCTTTTGGCAATAATAATGATTTAGTCGATTATGTTAAAAAGTTGGAAGCCCTTGCAAATGACCCCAGTCGAACAGATCTCCGTTGGCAATTGGCCATCGATGATGATTTGATTTCCGAGTCGATTATACAATGTGAATTCTCAAACTGGCTTAAAAAAATTGTTATGCCCCTGTCAAAGGGCGAAGATCCGGAATCAGTTTCATTTTAACAAAAAATTAACAGCATCTCAGGACGAATAATGACAAAATCAAAAGTCGGAATTGTTGGCGTTGGAAAGCTTGGTAATTACCATTGCAATTCGCTGTCCCAAAGGCAGGATGCAGAACTGGTCGGTGTTTATGATATTGACAAAGAACAGCGGGATAAAACCGCTAAAAAATATCATTGCCGGTCTTTTGAAAACTCTGCTGATCTGGTCTCAGCCGTCGATGTTGTCGGTGTGATTGTACCGACATCCTATCATTCGCAAGTGACACGGATGGCCATCGAGGCGGGAAAGCCGGTCTTTGTTGAAAAGCCTATCGCTGCCGGTGTCGCAGAAGCTGAGGAGATGGTACGATTTGCCGAACAAAAACATGTGCCGCTCCAGGTTGGCCACATCGAGCGCTTCAACCCGGCTATTCGGGCTTTGAACGGTTTCGCCCTCAGACCGCAATTCATCGAGTCGCACCGCCTTGCGCCGTTCGATCCGCGCGGCACCGATGTCGCCGTTGTTCTCGATTTGATGATACACGATATTGATATTATTTTAAGCCTTGTCAAAAGTAATCCTGTTCACATTGACGCCAGCGGTGTCGCGGTCGTTTCGGATGAAGTAGATATTGCCAATGCACGGCTTCAGTTTGAAAATGGCTGTGTAGCAAATGTAACATCCAGCCGAATTTCCCAGCGAAAAATGCGCAAGATGCGTCTTTTCCAGAGAGACTCGTACATTTCGATAGATTTCCTGCAAAAGCTAACGGAAATTTTTCGGTTACAGGATGCCGGTGACGAGAATGCCGACACAGTCGTCCTCGGCCAAATTGACAAAGGCAAACACCGCCGGCATATCATTTACGATAAACCGGAAACGCCGGATGACGATGCCATGCACGCGGAATGGACGAGTTTTTTTAACGCTATAAAAAAAGGAACTCGCCCTATTGTCAGCGGAGAAGACGGCCTGAATGCATTACGAGTCGCAACTGAAATTACGAACCTTATTGCAGGACGAGAAAGAAGCTATCAAAAAACCTGAATTTTATCGAATTTCCAGACCTCAAAGGTCTCGAAGACCTTTGAGGTCTTGCGCCGAAACATGTTTTTGATAAAATTTTAGATTCATTGACATAATACACAAGATCGTTCCGGGCTAATCTTTGCGTTACTTTGCAGTCTAGCGTCTTTACGTGAATCAAGTTTTCAAAAACCAGAGGAAAATTTATTGCGCTACAAAGAATTCTTTTTTACATATCGAAGTTACACACCCATTCCGGTCATCCTGATCGCGCTCATTTTGGCAAGACCATCACTTGCCTCGTTCATCTTTGGGTTGCTTATAGCAATGAGTGGTGAATCCATCCGCATCTGGTCGATTCGCTACGCCGGCAGCGCCACGCGAACGACCGGCGAGGTGGGTGCGGATGAACTCGTTACCACCGGTCCTTATGGCCATTTGCGCAATCCCCTTTATCTCGGCAATTTCCTGCTCAGTTTCGGTGTTTTGATTATGGCCTGGCCGTGGATGCCTTGGTTTCTTTTATTGTATTTGCTTTTATTTTATTTTCAATACTCAGCCATCATCTCTCTCGAAGAAGATTTTTTACGAAAGAAATTTGGCGCAGTGTATTCGGAATATGAAAAGCATGTGCCGCGCTTTATTCCAAGGTTTTCCAACTGGGGAGAAGGAAAGCGAAAGCCGACCGGTTTGGCAAAAGCTCTGCGTACAGAAAGAAATAGTTTGCAAAGCCTGAGCATCGTAACCATCTTGCTCATTTTTCGTTGGATTTTTTTATGAGGATAAAATGCCTCCCAAAATAATGATCCTTGCGGGAGAAGCATCCGGAGACCTGCATGGCGGCAAACTGGTTTGTGCACTGAAAGAGAAACGCCCTGATTGTGAAATCTTTGGGATTGGCGGCGACCACATGCAAAAGGCGGGAATGGAGATTTTTTACCACGTCGACCAATTGGCTTATATCGGTTTCACGGAAGTTGTGCTGCATTATTTTTTCTTTCGCCGCGTGTTTCACGATCTTTTGAATAAAGTGCAGAGCCTCAAGCCGGATATTCTCGTGCTTGTTGATTACCCCGGTTTCAATCTTCGCTTTGCAGCAAAAGCAAATCACTATGGCGTGAAAACTTTTTATTTTATCGCACCGCAAGTCTGGGCCTGGGGGCAAGGACGCGCCAAAAAAATGGCCAATTTTATCGACCGCATGGGGGTCATCTTTGATTTTGAAGTTCCCTTTTTTGAGAAAGCAGGGATAAAAGCTGATTTTGTCGGACACCCTTTGCTTGACGGTTTAAAGACACAAAAATCAAGGAAAGAATTTTGCTCTCAATTCAACATTGATCCGCAAAAGCCGATACTGGCTCTTTTGCCCGGCAGCCGTCCGCAGGAGATAGCGAATCTTTTACCGGTTATGCTCGAAACAGGATTGACGATTCAAATGAAGCATCCTGAACTTCAGATAGCCATCAGCAAAGCGCCGACGATTTCATCCCACTTGCTGAACAAAACAGCGACTACAAAGACGAACGCCCGGATAATAGAAAACGCCACGTATGAATTAATGAAATATGCATCGGCGGCCATTGTTGCCTCCGGCACCGCGACACTGGAAACGGCCTTGTTTCAAACACCATTCGTTATTACCTACCGTGTTTCGCCACTTTCTTATTTTATAGGGAAAAAATTAATAAAGATTGAAAACATCGGTCTGGTCAATGTTGTCAGCGGACAAAAAGTTGTGCCTGAATTTATTCAGGATGCAGTTAGTGTTGATAACCTGGAACCCGCCGTGGAAAGTCTGTTATTCGATCAAAATGCCCGACAGCAACAAATAGAAAAATTGCAAACTGTTAGGAAAAAACTCGGCGCTCCGGGTGCCCCGGTACGAACGGCAAACATTATTCTTGGAATGATTCAAGCCAATGAAAAAAACTAAAAAGGAAATCATTTCATACCTTGCCGCAAAACTTGCCTGGCTGTTGATTTTATTTCTTGGGAAAACAGGCCGGATAAACATTGTCAATAAAATTTATTTTTTTCGTGTTCGTTCAAGCGGCAAACCTTTTATCATCGTAACCTGGCATGGCAGGATGTTGGTTCCCATTTACATTCATCGCAATATGGGTTTTATTGCTATGGTGAGCGAACACGGTGACGGGGAAATGATTGCTCAAACGATTCTTCGCCTCGGCTACAAAACCGTTCGCGGGTCCACCACCCGCGGTGGATCGCGAGTTGTCCGCAAAATGCTGAAGGTTCTTAAAAACGGTAATAATTGTGCTATTTTACCCGACGGGCCGAACGGGCCGAGACATGAATTTAAAATGGGTGCTATTTTGATCGCCCAGCGTTCGCAAGCCTGGCTCCTTCCCTGCACTTTTTCGGCGAGCAAACCCATTCAATTACATAGCTGGGATCGATTTACACTTTGGCGGCCTTTCTCGAAACTCCAGGCCGTCTATGGTGAGCCAATGGCTATTCCACGAAAAATTAATCCACATGAACTCGAGCAGTATCGTGTGAAAATGGAAAACCGAATGAATGCACTGGTAGAAGAAGCAGATGCAACTTTTCGAAAATAAATGGCCGGCCCTGCTTTTGTGGCCGCTCTCTTTGCTGTACGGCATTATCGTTATTATAAGAAACTCGCTTTATGATTGGGGCGTTCTTTCTTCATTTAAAGTCAGTAAACCCATAATCAGCATCGGCAACATAACGGCAGGAGGAACCGGAAAGACGCCGCTTGTTATTTTCTTAGCCAAGTGGCTAAAGAAAAAAGGGGAACGCGTCTGCATTCTCAGCCGCGGATTTAAGCGGAATTCCCGGGGCACTCTTATCGTTTCAGATGGTGATAAAATTCTCGCCACAATCGATGATGCCGGGGATGAACCATTTCAAATGGCTAAGGAACTTTCCGATGTCCCGGTGATTGTTGATGAGGATCGTGTTCGTGGGGCGAGAATTGCAATTAAGAAATTTCTCTTTGATATCATTTTGCTCGATGATGGTTTTCAGCATCGCAGACTGCAAAGAGATATCGACATTGTCACTTTCAAGAGTACTCATCCTTTGGGCAACGGTTTCCTTTTGCCGGCAGGCCCCTTACGCGAACCGATGTCCGGCTTAAAAAGAGCAAATTTGATTTGGGTTAACGGAAATGGAAACAAGTCGTTCCGGCGTGAATGGAAAGACATTCCCCTGGTCCGCGCCGAGTTCAAGGCGACAAGTTTGTCCGGATCTAATTGGCAGCGTAACCCGCAAGAACTCGACGGTAAACGAGTCATCGGCTTTTGCGGCATAGGCAGTCCCGAGGGTTTTAAGCATTCCCTTGAGAAGCTGGGTGCCGAGATTATTCAATTCATCGTGTTTCGCGACCATCACAAATATGCGCTCAACGACATCAGACGATTAGAAAATATTTTTAAAGAGGCGCATGCAGATTTGCTCGTAACAACCGAAAAAGATTGGATAAAAATATTACCCGACAAAACATACGATTCGCATTGGTGTTATTTAAAGATTGAAATAGAAACAAAAGACAACGTAAATCTTGAAAATATTCTTTCAACAATAAATGACAAAAGCTAAAAAGTGTATCAACATTATACAATTTTTTACTTGATATTTTTATAAATTTTTGGTAGTATGTTACTGATAAATTGCATTTTTGAACAGACGAAGTCAAGCGAGGGAAAGCGTGGGAGAAAGAGCTAAAAGACATTCAATACTCATTGTAGATGATGATAAAAATATCTGCAAAATGATTGAAGCCAGTCTGCGCAAAGAACGAAAATACAATCTAAAAACCGTTCTTAGTGGTGAAGCCTGTCTTAAAATAATGCGGGAAGAAATGCCGGATCTTGTCGTCATGGACATCCAAATGCCGGGTATTGATGGTATTGAAACATTAAAGCGAATCAAACAAGAGGATTCACGTATCCCTGTTGTGATGATGACAGCGCATGGTACAATTGAACGCGCAGTAAACTCGATGAAACTGGGTGCGTACGACTTTTTAACAAAACCGTTCGCCCGGGATCGACTTCTGGTTACTGTTAACAATGCTCTGCTCAACAGCTCACTTAAACGCGAAGTTGCCGAACTCCGGTCTGAATTAAAAAACAAATACGAGTTCGACAACATCATCGGGCAGAGTGGTGTGATGCAAGATGTTTTCCGTGCATTGGAAAAAGTCGTCAATAGTAACGTGACCGTCCTGATTACCGGTGAAAGCGGTACAGGAAAAGAACTCATCGCAAGAGCTATTCATTTTCATTCTAAAATTAGAGCGAACAAACCTTTTGTTGCTGTTAATTGTTCGGCATTACCGGAATCCCTGTTAGAGAGTGAATTGTTTGGTCATGAAAAAGGAGCGTTTACCGGCGCAGCCGGGCGACGCCTGGGCAAATTTGAGCAGGCTAACGGTGGCACCATTTTTCTGGATGAAATTGGGCTCATGACACCGGCGACGCAATCTAAAATTTTGCGAATTTTGCAGGAACGAGAATTTGAGCGCGTCGGTGGAAACGAACTCATCAAAGTCGATGTCCGCGTCATCTCGGCAACAAATAAAAATCTTGAAGATGAGATGAAAAAAGGCGAATTTCGGGAAGATTTGTTTTATCGAATTTCCGTATTTCCCATCAAACTCCCGCCCCTGCGTGAACGCAAGGATGATATTCCCATCCTCTCGGCGTTCTTTTTGAAAAAATACAGCGAACAGGAAAACAAAGAAATTGAAGGCATTTCCCCCGATGCCCTCGATCTGTTGCTGGCTTATAATTGGCCCGGAAATGTTCGCGAGTTGGAAAATGCAATAGAAAGAGCGATCGTCCTCGCATCGGGACCGGAAATATCGGCAAAAGACCTTCCGGCAGCCGTTCGCTCCTTGGGCGAAAAACGAATTTATGAAGCGGATAACACGCTGGCAAGCTGGATCGAAAAACTTGAGGAAGAGGCACTGCGCCAGGCTCTTCTTGAATGTGAAGGAAACATTTCGCAGACAGCAAAAAAACTGGGCATCGGACGAGCGACCATCTATCGCAAAGCCAAAAAATACGGACTTCCAATGGTTAAAAATTAGCAAAACCTCTGTTACATTTTTTTACCAAATATCACACGTTTTTACAAGCGGATCTTTTAATTAAAGGCCCGCTTTTTTGTTTTTAGCCCCTGTCTCACGTCGAAACACTGTTTCACCCTGCCACACCACTTTCATAAATCTCCTCCGTTCAGCCAAAAGTTCTTGCAAAAAAAACAAGCTCTTGCAGAGTGTTGCTCATCGTAAAAATTGGTATATGATTTGCGGGCGACAAAGCCGAGTGTTGCACGAAAGAAATCCGGCCCCCACGACGAAGGTTCTGAGGAGCCGGAAGAGATCAAGGAATACGAGTACTTCG
>JAACEJ010000647.1 GCA_011682565.1 Actinomycetota bacterium
CTGTTCCAAGGATTTGCCGGCGGCATCGCGATCGTTTTTCCATATCTTGTTCCGTTCTTGTTAGGTCTTGCATTCATAGAAGATTTTGGCTATTTACCGCGAATCGCCTTTTTGATGGATCGCTTCTTGCACAAAATCGGGCTGCACGGCCCATCCATTGTCCCGATGATTTTGGGCTATGGTTGCAGTGTGCCTGCTGTGTTGTCAACTCGAATTCTTTCCAGTCCGCGAGATCGCTTCATTGCCTCGGTTGTTTCCGTCCTTATACCCTGCTCGGCAAGAATGACAATCATTATGGGACTAGTGGGATATTTTATTGGGGGAACAGCAGCACTGGGAATTTATCTTTTGAATCTTGTCGTGATCGGCATTGTCGGTACCATTTTGTCGCGAATGATGGCAGAGGATATTCCCGGAATGATCCTGGAAATGCCATCCTATCAATGGCCGAGTCTGCGGGTTGTCGTGGCGAAAACTTGGCTGCGTCTCAAAGATTTTATCGTCATTGCCTGGCCCCTGCTCATTGCCGGTAGTATTATCCTGAGTGTCGCAGAATGGTATCACATTGATGCTTTGATTAACAGAGCTTTCAGCCCGCTGACATCCCTTCTCGGCTTGCCCGCCGCCGTCGGTACGACGCTTATTTTCGGCATTCTGCGCAAAGAACTATCGATGCTCATGCTTTTTCAGGCGCTTGGTACGACCAACGTTTCTACTGTCCTTTCATCAGGGCAAATCCTTGTTTTTACCCTGTTTGTTGTATTTTATATTCCATGCCTTGCTACATTGGGCGTCCTTTTGAAAGAAATTGGCTGGCGAAAAACACTATTTGCTTCGGGGATGACTATTTTTATTGCTATCTTTATTTCTCTGCTTGGGCGTGGTTTCGCATATTTGGTATTTTAAACTTTGCCGTTAAACGTTGTTCCCGGGAAACATATTGAACAAGGGTTTTTTCTTTTTTAAAACACTGCAAAATGAAATGCTTGCTTGTATAATAATTTTACCCTAAAATATCAACAATAAAATTTCATTTGAGGAGAATAAGCTCATGGGAATTTTTGGTCAAAAGAAAGAGAGTGCTCATATTTCAGCGCCAATTATAAAATCAATTTTTGCACTTCCTCCGCGACCGGCTCCGGCATTCCCAAATATGAATAATTATATCATAATTATCCTCGATAGCTGCCGGTATGATACATTTATGGCTGCAAAACCAAAAACCATCATGAAACTGGGTGACGTCGAATGCCGCTATTCGTACGCTTCATGGACGGCGCCATCACATTATAATTTGCTCATGGGACTATTACCGCACACGAGCCCGGCAAATGTTTACGCATCAGAGTATTATAAAAAAGATTTTATTCGTTTTAACGACCGATTTGGCGTGAAAGAGTTTGAATTTAAAAACCTTGTTCCCCAACTTTACCTGCCGCCCTTCTTGCGCAACAAATTGGGATTCAAAACCCATGCGATGGTTTCGCTGCCGGTGCTTAATCCGAGAACACCCATCAATGTCGGATTTGATATGTTTAAATTAATGGATAAGCATAACGATATGGCGGCCATGCTGGACGATATGAAATTCTCACAGGACTACCCGTCCTTTTATATCTTAAATATTGGCGAAACGCATTATCCCTATGCGCTTCCCGATGAGCCGGAGAACGAGTGGCCGAGAATAAGCGGCGTGCACGGTGTTTTTAAACATCTGGACGATCACATTGTCGGCGGGAAACTTGTTGAAGAAGAAAGTGAAATGTTTTTTAATCATGAAAAACTGGACCAACTGAAAACGCGGCAAATAAATACGGTAAAGTATTTAGACAGTGTGTTTGAAAAACTCTTTGATATCGTCCCGAAAAATACTTTTATCACGGTCACATCGGATCATGGCGAACTTTTTGGAGAAGAAGGTTACTTTGGCCACGGGCCGATTATGCACACAAAAGTTTTTGAAGTGCCGTTTTTGGAGGGAAAGATAAGGTGAAATCTCGGGGATAAACATCTTTTCAATTGGTAAGGACAATCGTCTGAATAAATTTTAAAGGCTATAATAATCAGGTACAGACTAAAACAAACATTGTGAAAAAGTTAAAATCCGGGGTGTACCATCAATCAATCGTAACCCTCTTTTTTGTAATCAACCTGACTTTGGTATATTGTTCATCGGTAATACCAAGTTTCTTCAGTAAAGGCGGAGGTGCAAGCCTGTAGTTTAAATCGGCTTGAATAAAAACCGCACTGGTGTCCGTGAATTGATAGGTTAACGTCCGTTCTTCATCCGCTTTCAGGCGCCGGTCAAATTTTTCACCGACAGCTTCCCATGGCGGTACAGGAGCGTTACCATTCTTATCCTGCAAAAGTCTCATGAAAACGGCTTGCCGGTCTTCCTTCAGTGGATTTTGGTAATAATTTTTCCACACCGGTAATCCGCTTGAATCCTGTGCTTCAACGGATAGAATAACCATGCGCATCGGCGACCCTGTCGGCAGGGCATGACCGACAGTATGATTTTTAACTGCAATCTCTACCTGAACAGAATTTCCCACACGTTTGGCCCGAATATCAATATCGGCACATTCGTTGAGCATCTCCTGTGAATAACCTCCATAAAAAACATGAGAATGAAGCTGATCCCGCATTTTCCCAAGAGGAGCAACCTTTCCCTCCAAGCCGGGCATGTGACAATTCTGACAAGTAACATCATTTTTTGCAAAAGAACTCTTTTGCCATTCATCTCCGGTAGAACAAAATGTAACCCCGTGTATATTATCGGAATTAGAATGACAGGAAAGGCAAAAAGAAGATTCGCTGATTTGCGCAGAGAATTCAAAATTGTGAACGGCTGGCAAGGCATCTTTGAATGGGCCAAATTTTATATTTCCCGGTACAACCTCGAACCACATCTGGCTATTTTCAGAAACTAACCTGGTGGCGTGGCACACATCG
>JAACEJ010000648.1 GCA_011682565.1 Actinomycetota bacterium
TTGCCTGTCTCTGAAGGGTAGTACCCACAGTAAAGACGTTAATATGCGGTAATCGCTTTGAAGGCATCCCTTTGGTTTTAATAAGCAAGTTTGTACCGTCCCAGGTCTGGTTCACGTCCCACACCCGCACATCATACCATACGACTTTAGGATTTTTTGGGTAAGGCCTGATAACGTAAAAATCAACGGCCCATGCATCGGGATAAGTGACAGCCATCTGAATTGTTCCGTTATCGTTTTTGACGCGCCTGTATGTGCCGGAAAGCGGCTCATAAACCATTAAGTCTTCAGGTAATCCGAGGTTTTCAGCATTGAGGTACAGTTCGCCGCTTCCTCCGGTTTCGCTTTCGTTGCAAAGAACAACAAGAGCTTCGTTCTTTCGAGAGTACACAATCGGAAATACCTTTTCAGCTAATTTCTTTGTATAGTCTGAATAGTCATAGTGATATGGATGGTGAACCTCGCAATTATTTACGTTAAATATCCGAAACGGATTTGAATACTTCATCCATCTGCTGGCCTCTGAAGCCATGTTGACCAGATAAGTTACGGTACCGCATTTGGCAATCATCATTTCGTAAAGCTTTGAGGAAGTTATATCCACAGGGGTATTGCCGCCGACCAGCATGGCAAAATCACGACCATACAGGAATGTTGTGAAATTCGCGTTCCGTTCAGATTCGGTTGGAAGACCTGTAGCCCCTTCACCCGTAAGTGCAAAATCAAGGTAAACATTTACACTGGGTTGGATAGTTTGTGACGTTCCAAGTGTATATTCACGCCCATTTTTTTCACTCATTGACTTGTAAAATCTGGCCAGTTTTTTACAAAACTTATAATATGCCAGAGTTTCGGTAGAGTAAGCCTCACTGCAGCCATGCAGAGTATTCCTACACATAAGAGGGGTACTGCAATCCATGCGGATTCCGTCGCCGTCGAAATCAACGATGTTATGTACGGCATTTTCATAATAATTATCGAACCAGCCCTTGGAATTAAGGCACATGTATGGTGTATTGGGATCAGAGCTCCAGGTAAAATAACGTCCAAAGGTATGAGCCTGGTCGCGTTTAGCCGTCTCCCCATAAGGTTCGGGGTACCGGGGATTGGGGCCATTGAGCGGGTACCAATTAACACAAAAATGAGTATGTTTCAGGCCGTAGTGATGAATTTTTTTATTGGTTTCCATTACTGTGTCATAGGAAGCTTGTTTGTCAAAAGGCCATCCCATTTTCCCCCAGGTTTCAATGGTATCGATACCGACTCTGGCACACTCGTCAAATTCTACCCAGGCCCCTGTAAAGAACTTCATTTTGGGCCTGCGGTATTCACGAGTTGGCAAATAGGCCATGGTAAACTGAATTTCATAAGGCATAATGAGTTTGTATGGCGCAGCCTTGTGATTTATAAATGTGTAGCGAAATACGTGTTGATTGTCCTTTGCCAAATACGCCATATATCCATCCAGCCCTTTTTCGGTGGAAAGACCTTCGAATGTAATCGGTTCGGTGGCAAATCCCATTCTGGCGTTGTTGACCATCATCATATTGACTATTTTGTCCGAGACGAATACCCTGTCTTGCGAAATATCGGCCTTAAAGTTGGCCCACGGTTCCCAGTCGCTTTCGTTTTCACGACGCACTCCACATCCCTGCCAAAAATGTTCCACTTTATTATACTTGATGTTACCGACAATTGTATCCACATACAGCTTCATGATTTCTACAGGGGGATCGGCCTTATAGACGTTCCCCCAAAGGTTGTATCTAACCTGGGTATAGCCGTTATTTTTGTCTATCTTGTACCATACATCAGGCATTTGGAACGTCCTGGAATCTTCAGAGGTTAGCGTAAACCTCCCAAACACATTTATATATTCACCGTCGTCATACGCATCAATTTTTCCTTTCGTTGACCGGTTTTGCGAATACACAGTACCGTCCGGCGATACCACAACAAGATTCGGCTGAGGAGTCTCCACCATCTGAGTTCCAATGACCTTTGCGTCCTGAATATTCGCTGTACTGCCATTGAAAATCAAGGTTGCTGTCTTCAGATATACATGAATATCATTGCCTATTTTCTGAAAATCGACTTTCCTGGGTGCTTTCCATGGATCCATAGGCAGCGTTTGAGAAGTATCCGCGATTTTTGGATTATCATTACCCCTTCCAAACATAATTTCTGGTCTTTCATCGACAGCATACGAAACCGTTGAAATACCCAAAAGAAACAAAATAAGGAAAACTTTCCCGGAAGTGGCATAAATTTTAATATCCATAAAATAGCACCTTTCATTTTAATAAACACATTATCTTCGGTATCCTCGAATCTTTTGCCAGGGTATTTCAAGCTGCATAATAACAACATCTGCCTCTTTTAATTTCTCAACTGCATAATCAAAATCAGAAGGTGTCAAAGCATAGTTCGCACCAGGGGCCACCGAGACCATATTCCGCCCTTTGCTGCCAACAACTATAATTTTATTCACAACTGCCCTCTTAACAATAGAGTTGCCAACTTCGCAATTTTGGTTTTTCGAACTGGCTATCGGTCAGTTTGAGTTATCAGTATCTTCCAATTCCTTCATTACCATCTCGAATTGTTCCGGGGTTGGAGGATTATAATGATTTGCCTCAGAATAAGTAGTACCTTTGCCCTTGATTGTTTCAGCAATTATCATAGTTGGTTTATCTCCGGTACTTTTGGCCTCTTCCAAAGCATCTAATATATTATCATAATCGTGCCCGTCAATCTGTAAAACATGCCATCCGAAAGCAACCCACTTTTCAGCCAAAGGTTCTGTTTTAAGTATATCGCCTGTCCGCCCATCGTTCTGAAAACGATTAAAGTCAAGGAAAGCACAGAGATTACCAAGTGAGTGATGCGCTCCTGCAAGAGCTGCCTCCCAGATTTGGCCTTCATTACATTCGCCGTCACCGATGATAACAT
>JAACEJ010000649.1 GCA_011682565.1 Actinomycetota bacterium
TAAGAGTTCTTCCACGATCAACTTCTATGTCGCCAGAAACTGCACTAAAAATTGTAGGCTCATAAAAATAGGATGCCCGTCGATTTTTCGTTTTTGGAAATTGATGAATGTAAGAACCAATAAAACCGACTTTCCAATTTTGTTTTAATTCGAATTCGACCGCAATATCCCCAGAAACTCCCCAATGGCCATTCCCCATGAAAGGAATAGAAGAGGGATAGTTTTCATCTCGTTTTGTACCGATCGGAAATAAAACCCCAGCCTTTAGGTTGAAATCTATTCCGCGCATTTTCAATTTGTGATCCCAATAATGTCGCCAGCCAAGATGTAGGTCGAGGTCACCAATTCCGGTCTTGGACCAATCGCCACCCTTTAATCCCAAATCAGTATGTACCGTTCTTCGCACACGATCGAATAATTCTACCTCAGCCTTTGTTGGTGATCGTAAATCAACATGAGAAGTATCTGAATTAAATTGATAATTCATCGTAGAATTTACACGCATGATCGGCAAAAAAAATCCTGCCGAAAAACCCCTAAACAGTTTTTGCTCGGCAGAAACAATTATCCCGCGTGACTTTATTTTTCCATCGACATTAAAAATGAGATCTTTTTGATTATAATTTACGTAGCCAGGCTCGCCAGAAAACGGGTTGTATGGTCCTTGGCCTGCGGCGGTTTTTACCGCATTTAAACTTTCGATTACTTGTTTTAAATTGTACTCACCCCACAATTCTGGAATCCCTAGATTGCCGCCATCTCCCTTGAATGCAGTCGCGGCATTTGTGATGAATAAACCAGAGTAAACATACGATCTGCCCTGACTTATGTACTCTTCAGGCCGTTCCAAAAATGGAAAATATCGACTCGGATTATGAGACGCAAAAACCGATGTCGCCGTCAATAAAGATAAGATAATAAAAAATATTCTTTTCATGTTAGCCCTTGAAAGAGGCAGTCACCTCGCAGGTGAACGCCTTGTAATCTACAAGGATTTAGACTACTTCAAATTGATTGTTTACTCAACCCCTCACATAGGACAGACTACTTTTAAGCCATTTGACTATCCATCTAGGTTGGGTCACGATAAAATATATTTTTGACAACCTACTTTTGTTCACAAATTTGATGAGTATTATAATGAAAAAAATGTTATTTGTTGCCAACTGGAAAATGTACATGTCATTTGGAGAGACGATAAAATTTGCAACACGCCATTTCGACGACTTCGTATCTCTTGCGAGTGGAATGATTCCACCTGCAGAAGGTGAAAATACAATTGTTTTGTGCCCCTCGTCAATGGCGTTGTATCCTATAATAAAAATGTTTAACGAAACAAAAATAAAAATCGGCGCTCAACGTTGCTCTCCGCATATTTATGGTGCATTCACAGGCCAAGATCCGGCTAGATCGGTCAACGAAATAGGCTGCTCACATTGCATTATAGGGCATAGCGAAGCACGAAGAGAATTCCGACTCTCCGAAGAACAGGTTGCACAAAAGTTTGTTCATCTGCTCGACTACGACGTCACACCAATAGTTTGCATAGGGGAAACAAAAGAAGAATTTGATTCACAAAAAACACTTTCTGCTCTCGAGCGTCAACTCTCCCCAATATTTGAAGCGATAAAAACAAAAACCATCGTTCACGACTACATCACCCCATATATAGCTTATGAACCGATCTGGTCGATTGGAACAGGCGAAGTCGCTGGCAACCAGCATCTAGATATGGTATTCTGTTGGATCGCAGAAAAAATATCGAAGAACTTCGAAAATCGCCCCGCGGGAGGAGCTGTTCCACAAATAAAACTTTTATATGGCGGAAGTGTTACAGCAAAAAACAGCAAAACTTTGAAGAAAATCGATAAAATCAGCGGATTTTTGGTCGGCGGCGCAAGTTTGGATTTCCAAGAATTCGAAAAAATAGTAAAATAAGCTTTTGCCAACAAAGGCTATTAACCCTACAGAGGAATGATTATGTTAGTCGGATTTTTTATGTCCTTGTTCGTGTTTCTCTCTCTATTGCTTGTTCTGTTTATCCTTATTCAGCAAGGTAAGGGAGACATGGGGCTCGGTTCTCTTGGACGAGGTTCACAAACACTTTTTGGTGGATCTGGCGGACAAGATTTTTTTGAAAAAACTACGTGGATAATGGGCACATTATTCATGTTTGGCGCGCTCGGTATAACAATTCTGAAAACAAAAGTTGCTCAGCAATCGCGTCTATCTGGATATCGAACACCAATTGTCGAACAAGCACCATTAAAATCACCACCAATACAACAAAAAAACAAAAAATATTAAGAATAATTAAAGCTTTCGGAACACCTCAATAGAAGGCGTTCACCTTGTAGAGGAGGGTGTATGATATTAAAAGTTGTTGATCGTGTTGGAAAAACAACGATCGACTTTTGCGATACCGCGGGCTCTCTTGCAACGTTTGTGTATCGCGCTCTTGTCACACTGTTTACCACACGACCAAAAATCAAAAAAATTTTCGTACAAATTAATTACATAGGCGTCAACTCTTTAAGCGTCGTATTACTCACAGGCGGAGCGATCGGCGCTATTCTTGCTATTCAGGCACACGTCGGTCTGCACAAATTCGGCGCTGAACGATTTATCGGTACCCTGATCTTTCTTTCGATGGCACGAGAATTCGGACCAGTTGTCAGCTCGCTCATGGTAACCGGACGAGCAATTTCTGCCATGACCGCAGAAATTGGTTCGATGAAAATCACAGAACAAATCGACGCACTCAAAACACTTTCAATCAATATCGATCAATACCTGATCGTTCCGCGAATCGTGGCAACAACTATAATAATGCCGTTTCTTTCTATCTTTTGCACGCTATGCGGTGTTGTGTCAGGATACATCATGTCGATCTATGTTCTAGGGATTAATCCAGAAACATACATGGAAGCGGTAAGAGAATATTCA
>JAACEJ010000650.1 GCA_011682565.1 Actinomycetota bacterium
GATTCCACTTACAATTGCCGCATTATTATCGAGAATAATATCGGGAGAAAGATTTAAAGATTGCCCCGGCGTTAAGCGAACGGTTCTCCCGGTAGAGCGGACGAAACCGTCTTTTTCCGCGTAAACAACCCATTGCCCTGCCAGCAGTTCAAGGTCAAAACGGCCATTGAAATCGGTTTTGGCGGAAAATTCATACTTTTCACTTGCAGCCACGATCCGACAATTGACAATGGGAATTCCGTTGGTCGTTTTAACAAAACCGGCCAAACGCGCCGAGTTTTCCACCAGTTTCAACCTGGATGGCAAAACCGCCTTTTGGCCGCTGCCAAGGGATACGGTTAAAGTGTCCGAATGTGTGTACCCGATCTTTTCCGCCCGGATAAACCAGGTACCCGGAACAAGCAGGATGCTGAAACGCCCCTGAATGTCGGTTGTCGCACTTTTGGCCAGGGCCTTTTGAAATTCCTGTAAATAGACGGTCGCTCCCGGCAACGGCGTCGAAGTTTGGTCAATGACCTCGCCGCTGATCAATTGAATCAATTTGCGAAGCACCAGATTTACATTGGCTGTTTCACCTGCCTCAACTGCTATTGTGGCCAAGGTATCTGCGTACTCGGTTTTAGCAGCAAAAACAGTGTATTCGCCGGGTTGTACAAGCTGATCCAAAACGCCGCTGTCCGTTGTCAACAGATTTGAAAGTTCACTGGAACCGTCGACCGGAGTGATACGTAGTTCAACTCGCGGCAGCGAAGAATGGTCGCTGCGGAATGTATGAATGTGCAGCGTTGCGTTCGGTACTTTGTAAGCAAATTTGCGGATCGGGCTGGCAACGCCGTGGCCGCTTTGATCCAGCGCCACAACACGCCAGGAGTAGTTTGCCCCTTTTAAAAATGCACGCGCCTGCAACTCTATAAATGTATCCGTGGTAACCGGATTCCAGAGGATATAACTGGATGTGCTGCCTTCCTGCTCTATCGTTTCAGACAATAAAAGCCGATAGGCCGCAGCGCCGGGAACCGAAGACCATTTAAAAACAATTTTGGCAGCAGAAATGTCTACATGAGCCGCGGGACTTTGCAGCGCAGGAGCAGGCAGAGAACTGTCCAGAGAAAGCCGGAAACTCGAAACACCGGCCTGGACAATGGACGACAGCGCCGGATGATTGCCGTAATTGTTCAGAACGATCCAGTTGTAATTAATGTTCGCCATAATGGGCGGCGCATTTTGATTGAGGCCCTGGAAAAAACCGGACGGATCGGTCTCACCATAGACGACACTTGTATTGGGTGTTATAACCTGCCAGATAATATTGCCGCCATTTAACAAGAGTTCGCCGTTTTCATCTTCCTGCAATTCTACCGGCTGATCCGACAGGATCAAATGATAGAACGGCACCCCAACAACCGGATCCCAGCGAAAAGTCGGCATGCTCGTTGCAATAACGGTATTATTAACAGGCGAACGTAAATACGGAGCCGTCGTTGATTCGATAATTAATTTGAATTCCATGGACGACAAACTGCCGGAAGAAATAATGCAATAATAAACGCCCGGGGACATTCCCTCATCCGCAGCCATAAAGGAAAGCTTGCCCGTGCCCGATGCCATCGTCTCCAGCGAATAGTTTCCGCTGCTCAGGCCGAATTTCATTTTTGCCTGAATGGGTTCCTGCCATTGAATTTCAATGGTACTCGTTTCCCGCAGCAATACTTCAGGAATTCGTATTAAAGTGATTCCTGCGCTAAAAACGGACTCAGCAACGAGGAACAGCAAGACAAAAATTATTTTCACTAATCGCAATTGATTCATAATATTAAAATTTCACAGAAAGACCGGTTCTCAAAATCGGCGTAGGAAAAGAAGCCACAAGCACATTTAAATTCATATTCTGCGTAAATGAAACGTAGGTTCCCAAAGAAAACAGCGGAATGATAAGCGTGGAACCTCCTTCTCCCAAATTTTCAGATCCTTTCGCCACTTTGGTTAATGCGGTAAATCCCGCTCCTATTTGGATGTATTTCAGATCGAACCCGGTTCGCAAAGTATGGGCAGGTCGAAAACCAATCTCGTCCCGGCCATAAACAATCGAAAGCGGTGTCATCCCAAACGAATAATTCAGATGCGCAACAAGCCGGTTGTAGCGATATGCTGCGCCGAGTTTAAGCGTTTTCGGAAGGCGCAAAACAATTTCCGAATAGGTTGGGTTATCCACTTTTTTTGTGAGAGTAAGCTGAGACAGGTTGAGTTTTGAAGCGTTCAGGATTCCTTCTTCCTGACCACTATTTTCGCCAAGGACATCGAGGTTAAGAGCAGGGACAGCATTGTTCAGCAGATCCATAAAACCGCCCAAAGCAATATCGGGCAACCATTCAAAAACCGCATTTAGTTGCAGGTTTTTATTCACATCATATCCGCAGGCAATCTGCCAGCCCCAATCATTTCCCTCATATTTGGCGTCGATGGATTGATTCAAATTATTGTACCAGTTATCATTCGGATCGTTAAAAGTGTTTTCTTTTCCCCCAAACAACATGGTGCCCTCGACGTTCATCAGCCCGATTGTACGCAATTTCGTTGCGTATCTTTGCAAAGAAATCCCGACAAACAACTTTTCGGAAATGGATCGACTTGCCGCAAAACCCAATTCATTCATGCCCGCAGTGAACGATAAATGCCCGTCAACAAAGCTGGTAAAAAAAATGTCATCCTTTTCTTCCGAGAGTGCAATTTTGGTATTTATTTTTGCACCAAAGCCGGAAAAAACAGAACTCAAATTCAAATCAAATTGACGATGATAATATAATGCAAAATTCCATTTTTTAAACGGAAAGGCAAACAAAACACTGCTTAACCGATCTTTTTGTCGGGCATTGATGCTTAGCTGCGTATAATCGATTTCAGTATCAGGACTTTTATAACTACTGATAGCAGCATCTGTCGACG
>JAACEJ010000651.1 GCA_011682565.1 Actinomycetota bacterium
ATGGAGTTGATGTGAATCCGAATTTCATTATAATTAGATAGGGCTGCATTATGAAGGATTCAATATTCTTTCGAACTGTGTGAACAAATGATAAATTTCTAATAATCTTTTACTATAGAAAAGGAGGCACAAAAATGAGTGACGAAAAAAGCGTCGGTTCCCGGGAAGATGAGTTTTATTATCCATCTGAAGAAATTCTTGCCAACGCGAATGTAAAAGCTTATGAAGAACTTTACAAAAAGTCCATAACAGATCGGGAAGGATTTTGGGCAGAGCAGGCAGAAGGTTTGCACTGGTTCCAAAAATGGACCAAAGTCATCGATGCAGCAAAAGCACCATTTTACAAATGGTTTGTGGGAGGAAAACTGAACATTGTCGACAATGCAATTGATCGGCATCTAAAAACCTGGCGACGCAATAAACTGGCTCTCATTTGGGAAGGTGAACCGGGCGATGTCAGGACTTATTCTTACCATGCTTTGAATCGGGAAGTATCGAAATTCTCCAACATTTTAAAAAGTATGGGCGTGCAGAAAGGTGATATTGTTACTATCTATATGCCGCAAATACCGGAACTTGCAATTGCCATGCTGGCCTGTGCGAAAATCGGTGCCGCACACAGCGTTGTTTACGGCGGTTTTTCTGTCGAAGCGCTGGCCGAGCGGATAAAAGACGCCGACAGTCGTGTTCTTGTTACCGCAGATGGTGGCTGGCGGCGAGGGAAGATCACTGATCTGAAATCGATTGCCAATGAAGCCATGAAACGTTCCCCCACCATAGAGGTTTGTATTACTGTCAGGCGTACAGAACAAGACGTTTACATGGAAAACGATCGCGATTTCTGGTACCACGATCTCATGTCGCTTCCTGTGGCCAACCAAAAATGTGAAACGGAAGTGATGGACGCCGAGGATATGCTGTTCATTCTCTACACATCCGGGACGACAGGGCGACCAAAAGGGTTGCTGCACACGCACGGCGGGTATGCCGTTTATACGTCGACCACGCATAAAATGGTTTTTGATATCAAGGAAGAGGACCGTTGGTGGTGCGCTGCTGATCCGGGCTGGATTACCGGGCACAGTTATATCGTCTACGCACCACTGATCAACGGGGCAACAGTTATGATGTACGAAGGCGCGCCGAACCACCCCTATCCCAATCGTTGGTGGGCAATGATTGAAAAATACGGCGTCACAATTCTCTACACCTCCCCTACGGCAATTCGTGGCTTGATGCGCTTTGGTGAAGCCTGGCCAAACCGCCACGATTTGAGCAGCCTGCGCTTGCTGGGATCAGTCGGAGAACCGATTAACCCCGAGGCCTGGAAATGGTATCATCGTGTTATCGGCAAAGACAAATGCCCGATTATGGATACGTGGTGGCAGACGGAAACCGGCGGATTCATGATTACTCCCCTGCCGATTACACCGCTCAAACCGGGATCGGCCACAAAGCCTTTTTTCGGCAATGAAATCGCAGTTGTGGATGACAAAGGTGTGGACGTTAAAACGGGCGAAGAAGGCAAACTGGTCATCAAATCCCCATGGCCGGGCATGGCCAGAACGATTTATAAAAACCCCGACCGTTATGTCGAGACTTACTGGAAGGATTACCAACAACAAGGCTGGTACAAGGCGGGTGATTCAGCACGCATAGATGAGGACGGGTATGTCTGGATTATCGGGAGGATAGATGATGTCATTAAAGTCAGCGGTTATCGCCTTGGCACTGCGGAAATCGAATCAGCTCTGGTGAGCCATGAAGATGTGAGCGAGGCGGCAGCGATTGCCCTGCCCCATGACTTGAAAGGAAATGCGATCCATGCTTATGTCATTTTGCGAACAGGTATTACGGGCAGCAAAGAATTGAAAGAAACCCTCAAGAATCATGTCAGCCACGAAATGGGCCCAATTGGCAAACCGGAATCCATAACTTTTACCGACAGTCTTCCAAAAACACGTAGTGGTAAAATAATGCGCAGGGTGTTAAAAGCAAGAGCGCTGGGGCAGGATGAAGGGGATTTATCGACATTGGAGGAGTGATGTCATTTTCCTTACAGACACCCGGAGCCCCTCGGCGGGGCATCCGGGATATTTTAATTCAAGTAAAAATGATCTGTGCACCGGCAGATTTTTCGTAAAATGTTGCTACATTAATTATTGCATCCACCTGAGATACAAAGTCGTCTTTAGCCAAGTGAAACATTTCAACCGTGGCTTTGCAAGCATACAATTCCGCACCGGCATCACTAAGCATCTCAACGAACTCATCTACCGGTGGAATGTCCAGCCTGTCCATTTCCTTTTTCATCATCGATGTGGCAAAGGCAGACATGCCGGGGAGCATTCCAAGCAGACTCGGCATGTGCATCGCCGGATTGCCGACAGTGGCAACCTTGATTTTTTTCATTCTCTTTTTCAGTATCGCTTCAAGGCCAAAAAAAGTAAAAAACACCGTTGCATCGATTCCCTCCATCCGTGCACCATTCGCCATAATTAATCCCGGATAAATGCCATCTAAAGATCCTTTGCTGATAACGATCGATACTTTTTCTAACGGGGGGTATTCCTTCTCAGACATAAGCTCTCCTCTTTTTATGGTTATACACAACCTTGTGGTTTTCCAAGTCCGGCGATTTTCGCGGCTTTTTTTGCAGGACCTTTGGGAAATAATGTATATAAATCTTTTGTCGGAACACCACCCACTTTATTTATTCTGCGAATTGTAGGTGGCTGCCCTTTTTCCTTAAAATCATTGCGCATAAAATCGATGACTTTCCAATGGCCGTCCGTAAGCTCCTCAATTCCATCTTCTTTTGCAAGAGCCTGGGCGACCTCTTTTGTCCATTGATCCGGATTCGTCATAAAGCCCTCATCATCAAAATCAACTTGGGCCCCGGCAATTTCTTTTACTGGCATATCATGCTCCTCCTTAATAT
>JAACEJ010000652.1 GCA_011682565.1 Actinomycetota bacterium
TCGATTTCTTCAGGGAAAATATTTTCACCGCTTGGTCCGACGATCAAATTTTTAGAACGTCCTTTGATGAAAAGATAGCCCTCCTCGTCAAAATAGCCGCGATCTCCGGTTTTAAGCCAGCCGTCTTCCGTAAAAGTGTTTTTTGTCGCCTCTTCGTTGCGGTAATATCCCTGCATAATATTAGGACCGGTAGCGACAATCTCACCAATTCCGGTTTGCGGATCAGGATCATCGATACGAACCTGAACTTCTGAAATAACTTTCCCGGCTGATTGTTTTTTAACTTGGCCGACCGGGTTGATGGTCAATATTGGCGCGGATTCTGTCAGTCCGTATCCTGTAATGTAAGGAAATCCACCATCGGTTAAAAAATCTTCAACTTCTTTGGGTGTTGCGGCACCGCCGAAAACCATAAATTTCAACTCACCGCCGAATGCCTTGTATAGTTTTTGTCCGGCAATCCTATGAACGATTTTCTTTGTGGGTGGAAAATTAAACAATATTCTTGAAAACGCTTTTTCGTTAATCTGAGAAATGACCTTCTTTTTGTATATTTTCGACATAATCAGAGGTACGGATAACAAAATTGTGGGCTTGATTTTGGCTACCGCAGGTAGGAGTGTTTGGGCGGTCGGCAAGCCTTTAATGTAATAAATAGCTGCACCTTTCATGAACGGAGAGATAAAACCGCACGTACATTCGTAGGAATGCGCCAAAGGCAAAATGGAGAGAAGCCGGTCTTGCGGTGAAATCTCAATAGCTTTGATCGCCGAAAGTGCATTGGAAATAATATTTCTGTGTGTCAGCATGACGCCCTTGGAATGACCGGTTGTGCCGGAAGTGTATAAAATCTCCATCAAATCATTTTCATCGATTGCCGTTTCTTCCCTCTTTTTATTCGTTTTCGATTTGTTAGTTGCCTCTTTACCCGCGATCAAATCCGAAAAAGTTTCGGAAACAAGATGATCCGCTTCAATTTCTTCATCATCCAGTGTGACAACCAGTTCCAATTCAGGAATTCTTGCTTCAATAATTTTATGAGCAAGCTTACCGGAAATAAAAACGATTTTTGCGCCCGCATTGCGCAAAATATGGTGGACTTCAGATTTGTGAAAATCAGGTAAAATCGGGACATTGATTGCGCCCATCGTACCCACGGCAAAATAGACCATCCCCCAACGAGGACTGTTTTCACTCAGAATGGCAACACGGTCCCCTTTTTGAATTCCACGTTTATGCAAAGCATCCTGTATTGCAGAAACTGTAGCGCCGATCTGGTTATAATGAAGAGGTTCTTCATCGACAAAAGACAACGCAACCTTATCGCCAAAACTTGCAATGCTATTTTCAAAAATAGTTTTCAAAGTTCTATCTGCAATTTCCGTCATGTCATCTCTCCTATAATTATTAATCAACACAAGCTTTTTACAGCCTTTTTAATAAAATAAAGAAAATAGAGTTGAGGATCAACAAGTATTTTGAACAGGATTCAAAAAAAGAATGACAAAAAAAACCGGCATCAGTCAAGATGCCGGTTCTAAAATGCATAGGATTTTTTAAAAGCTCTTACCGCTTTTCAGCAATACGCGCAGCTTTCCCTCTCAGATTTCTCAAGTAATAAAGTTTTGCTCTGCGCACGCGACCAACACGAAGCCGGTCAATCTTTGCAATATTTGGAGAGTGGATCGGAAAAATACGCTCAACGCCAACGCCGTTGGAAACCTTGCGAACGGTGAATGTACTGTTTACACCACCGCCCCTTTTGTTAATCACAACGCCCTGGAAAACCTGTATTCTTTCCTTATCGCCTTCAACAACTTTAACATGAACGGCCACAGTATCGCCGGCTTTAAAATCCGGCACATCGGATTTCATACCAGCCGTTGCAACAGCATCTACTTTGTTCATTTTATTGTGCCTCCTGTTTTCAGAGGATGTACTCTAGTTTTCGGATTCAATGTATTTTAAATAAAGGTCTTTACGCCTTTCTTTCGTTCGTTCCAGCGCTTTTAACCTTCGCCATTTCTCAATTTCAGCATGATTGCCGGAGAGCAAAACTTTTGGAACCGTCATGCTGCGAAAATTCTCAGGCCGGGTATAATGCGGATGATCCAGCAAACCCGTCTGAAAAGAGTCATTAATTGCAGAATCGATGTCGCCTATAGCTCCGGGCAAAATGCGAACAACAGAATCAATAATGACTACAGCCGGAATTTCACCTCCGGTCAAAATATAATCACCTATTGAAATTTCTTCATCGACCAGCTTTTCGATAACGCGCTCATCTATACCTTTGTAATGCCCGGACAAAAGAACAAGCTTGTCACGAAGGGAAATTTCAACCGCTTTTTTCTGATTGTACGTTTCTCCCGTTGCGGACATCAGCGTCAGCGGTGTATCACCAAGGTCATATTTTTCATAAACATCTTCGATACAACGAAAAAGAGGCTCAGGTTTGAGGATCATCCCCGCACCACCTCCGTAAGGATAATCGTCTATTTGCTTATGTTTATCTCTTGCATAATCGCGGATGTCGTGCAAATGAATTTCCACAATACCCGCACTCTGCGCTCTTTTTAAAATGCTTTCACTTAAAGGGCCTTGGAAAACTTTTGGAAAGGCCGTTATAACATGAATTTCCAAAACAAACTCTCAATCAAGCAAACCATCTAGTAGGTGAATAGTAACAACACCGGATTCAGTATCAATATTTTTGATCACATCAGGTATCGCAGGGATCAGGATTTCTTTTTCTCCAGACTTGACGACGTATACATCGTTTGCCGGATTAGAAATAATATCTACAATTTTTCCCAACATGTCCCCGGTCGTAGTTTTCACTAAAAGGTCCAGGATCTCAAAGTAGTAATGTTGTCCCTCAGGCAATGGCATACGCTGATCAACTGAAATTTCCAGATACGCCCGCCGCCACTTTTCAGC
>JAACEJ010000653.1 GCA_011682565.1 Actinomycetota bacterium
TTCCAAACTTTAACCGAGTCGATGCGGATTTGTGTGGGCAAAACCCCGCGCTTCTCCAGCGAATCCCTCACCGCCAGAGAACGGCGGTAAGCAAGGTTAAAAAGAGGTTCGGCAAAAGCAGCAGTTCCGGCTTCCAGAGCCTGCGCAAAACCGGAATTAATAAAAATAGCCCGGGACTTTTTTTGATCCACAATCGGACCGGCGTATACTCGGGCACCGCTAACGCTCAGGCCTTTTTCAGAGTTCGGATCGGCATAGCCGACAAGAGAAACCGAAAAATTACGGTTTTCATCAAGCCGTTTGGCCAGGACATCAAGCGGGCCGTCAAAAGTTGTGTAATGCAGGTACGGGTATTTAACTTTGGTACTCTCGGCATCCATACAGACTTCGTTGATGAACGGCAGTTCGATGATGACGCGCGATGTGAGCAAAATATTTGACGTATCCGGTGCGGCAAAATCCCCTTTCGGGATGGTGTAAAAAGATTCAACCGTGCGGTTGTTTTCCTCATCCAGTTCAGGAATTGCGTTTTCATAATCAACGGTTGCTGAAATCTCACACAATCCCGAAGAAGCGCGGTACCAGTCGATGGTAATTGTGTCCGACTGTCCCGGCATTAATTTCGGTATGGTGTGAAAGCTATGGTGCACCAGCAGCGGCAATTGGGGCGGATTTTTTATCGGCACAACAACGGAATCTCGCAGAGAAAGCGCAATATTCTTCGCCCAGGTTTCGCCAATGTTTTCAACAATAATTCTGAGCACACCTTGTTTTTCGCTTTCATTAATCACATGATCATAATCAAATTGAATATCTTTTACGATGATATCCGGCAACGGAATATGAAAATGCGCAATGCGTTTCCCGTTTCTGTCTGCAAATCGCAAATGTCCGTTTTTATCCGATGCAATAACGGCCCAGTAATAGTCACCGCCGCCCGGGTTCGCAAGCGCAAAGGCTGCCTGGGCCGGCATTTCATTGACAATAAAACCATCGGATGCTGTAAAATCCGAAATCTCTCTCTCGTCATTTTCGATGAATTTCAGCGCATTTTCGATTTTGAGACTGTCTTTTGTCAGCAAAAAGTGCCAGGTGACGTCATCGTACAAATCAGGGTCCTGCGTTTCTTCCCAGGCAAAAGCAACAGAGTCGCTCTCCACATCGACGCCTTCCGCTGGACTGATGAAGCGAAAATGTTCCGGCCCGATGGAGAAATGCGTCAAACCGCCGCGATAGGTTCGCGAAAAGAATTCCTGATCATCCAAAGTTGCCAGATCGAGACGCACGGCCTTGTTGCGGCCCGGCAAGAGTTTACCCCCGGGCATTCTTATATCATCCAGGCTCAGGGAAAGTCCCAGCGTCATCTGGTCGAGCAGACCCTGATCCTGCCTGTAGCCCGCATCGATGGCGAAAAAACGATTCCAGGAAACCTCAGCGCCAAAGCTCAAGCCACCCTTTTCATCCCTGACTTGTACATAGTCCAGCGAAAGTTGTGTTTGTAATCCATTATGCGTGCCGGCATTAAAAGCAATGCCGCCCCGAAGCGCACGCGGCAGCGGCGAAGCAGAGTTGATATATTTGAGATCACTACCCATGTTTACAACGGAAATTCCTGCAGAAAAAATGCCGCTCTCAAAAAGTCCGAGTGCTGCTGTCGGTAAAGCAAAACGCGGTGTGCGATAAAAAAGTCCGGCATCAAAGATAAAAGCGTCGGCATTAAATTGATCCAGAGTGCTTTTAAAATATTTCAGATTTGTACCAAAGGACAGCCAACGGGAAACAAAAGAAAGCGGCTGCCCCAAAGTCGCTGAAACGAGGATATCGCTTGCGGTTGCCATGGGTGTGACGCCATCCGAACTGTCGAACTCGTCCATTCCCTGGTAATAGACGCCAACTAGCGCGCGGGTGTGTTGACTCCACGGTGTGCGCAAACGTCTACCAAAAACAAACGACGCATTGTAAACATCGGCAATCCATTTTGTATAAGATGCTCCCCATTGCCATTCGCGTAAAAAACCGGCCGCTCCGGGATTGGCATAAAATGCGTGCGTCACATCCAGGCCCGCGGTTACGCTGCCTGACATGGCCTGCAGTCTCGCGCCGGGCAACGTTCTCAGAAACGATGCCCCGGGAGTGACTTGAGAAAAACCCGACGAACAATAAAAGAACACCACGAGTAATCCAACACGTAAGAACCTGAACAAATTTTGGTTTTTCAAAATATTTAGCCTTTCCATGGTTATCTCACGAGAATAAATTTTTTCCACGAGTTGAACTCGCCGGAGTGCAAAGTAACAAGATAAACACCACTGCCGACCTTTTGACCGTCGTGGGTCATGCCGTTCCAGTGGAACGTCGTCCAGCCGCCGTCAAAAACGTCCTGCACCAATTTATCGATATGCCGTCCGTTAATGTCATAAACGTCGAGAGTCGCAACTCTTCTGTAGCTGAGTTTCACTTTAATACCCAGCGGATCAGGTTCGTCGGCTTTGTAAACATTGCGGTCGAGAACAAGATAATTGCTGCTATTGACGATACTCGTTGCCTGGGCGCTTACCCGATTGCCCGCCGGATCAACGGCGATGATTTCGAAAACGATCGGGTCCTGTTTGGCATTGGTAATCAAGTGATCGATGACAAAAGCAGGAGAAATATCGAGCCACCGGTTGGGCGTTAAGCGATGACGAGCGATAAATTGATCTGCATACGTCGAATCGATGCGCCCGTCCGGCAAGTGCACCACCAGGTTATAGGAAACGACTGCACCGCTGACTTGCACTTTGACGTAGATACTGTCGCCGACATCCACGACGGGCGGGGTGGTTTCAATAAACGCCTGAATGGGTTCCTGCACTTTGTTATAAATTGTATCAACGGATGTGTTATTAGTCGTAAAACGCGGGTCCTGGTTCTCAGCACTAACCCGGGCCGTGTT
>JAACEJ010000654.1 GCA_011682565.1 Actinomycetota bacterium
CACACAATTTAAACGTGACCACCTGAATTATAACAGAAAGTGTCTCTAACACAAAAATTCCACCCGCAATCAACAATAAAATCTCCTGTCGCGCCATGATCGCCATAAATCCAAGCGCTGCCCCCAGCGCAAGAGAGCCAACATCGCCCATGAAAACCTGTGCCGGATACGTGTTATACCACAAAAATCCTAGCATAGCGCCAACCAATGTCGTCCCTAGGATCGCAACCTCAGAACTAGCTGCAAACGGAATATGTAAATAGTTGGCCAAAAATTTATGCCCCGCGAGATAGGCAACAACAGAAAAAGTTGCAAAATTTGCCATCAACGGACCTGCAGCCAGGCCATCCAACCCATCAGTCAGGTTGACAGCATTGCTTGTGCCAACTAGCAAAAATACTCCCCATGGGATAATTAGCAAACCAAGTTCAGGCATAATTGATTTAAAAAATGGGAAACAGAACTGTGTATTCGGACTGGCAAATACAAACCATGAAACCATAATTATCAAGCCAACAAAAACCTGTAAGCCAAATTTTAATCTTGCGCTAATCCCCCGCCCAAAACGTAATTTCTTGAAATCATCAAGAAAACCAATCATGCCAAAGCCAGATAGACAAGCAAGAAACAACCAGACGCTTATTTTTGTAAGATCGTTCCACAAAAGCGCGTTCAAAATACAAACCATCAAAACAAAAATCCCACCCATTGTAGGCGTATTGTTTTTTGTTAGATGGCTGTCAGGCGTCCATTCCCGCGGTTTTGATTTAAATCTATCCTGCGATGCAATCTTTCTTATAAACCAACTTCCAAAAATAAAGGAGAATAAAATCGACGATAATAACGCTGCAATTGCACGAAAACTAACATATCGAAACACATTAAAAAATGAATAATATTGCTGGAGCTGATGCGCAAGATGGTAAATCATGCCTCTTTCCCAGCGCTCGATTTATATAGATTTATCGCGCAAGCGGTCAACGCTTTGTGCTTTTCAAGCCCAAGTTCTACTATTTTATCAATCAATTCCATTGGCTTAATCCCAATCTCTGCCGCCTGATGGAAAAGACACGTTGCAGGCGTTAAACCAGGAAGCGAATTGACTTCAAGAATAACAACATGCCCATCGTCATAAAAACAATCAATTCGCGAGTATCCCGTACAGCCAATAGTTTTGTAAACATTTTTTATCACATCTTGCACTAACGATATCGCCTCTGGTGGCAGTGGTGCAGGAGTCTGATTTTCCCCCGCTCCTGGCAAGAATTTTTCTTCTATCGATAAAATATCTCCACTGGTGACAGCTTGGCTCGGCGGAAACACAGTCACATCATCATTACCAATGACACCACAGGTCAACTCCATACCGCCAACGCACTCTTCGATCATTGCAACAGTTTTTTCTGTCGCAAAATATTCTTGTAACACTTTTTCCAATTCCTGCTCTGACGTAACTTTTTTTACATACGTACTGCAACCATCATCATGAGGCTTAACAATTAGTGGATTAAATCCACCTGTAGACGGGAAAACAAGCCCCGTAGGAACTTTATCACCTTTTTCTAACAAGAAAGATTTTGGGACCTCAAAGCCATTTTTTTCTAACAATCTATTCGTTTTATACTTATCCATACACAAAGAGCTCACCAAAATTCCTGAACCATTATACGGAATTTTTAACATCTCAAGCGCACCTTGAACACTACCATCTTCCCCCGCTCCACCGTGTAACGCTATGAATACAAAGTCACAAATATTTGGCAAATCTGACCATTTTATTTGCATGTGTGGATTAACTAGTTCAGAAATTTCTCGTGTCGAATTTTGAATAAGCAATCTTGGTGAAAGTTTATAAAGATTCAGTGGATTAAATCCGTCTGCAGTCTTACTGTCAACAAAAACAGGAATCACGTCATACTTTGAAGGTGAAAGCTTATAACAAACATTTCTGCCCGATTCAAGCGAAATTTCTCGCTCATTCGAATCGCCACCAAGCAATACAACTACTCTCTTTTTTTCTCTTTTTTTATTATCTGCACTACCCAACACCGTTCTCCCCTCTTCCTTTATCCCGTACTGCTCAAGTTCTTGATCAATTAAATAATTTATTAAATCCGTGTGATTCATACCAATTTCGGCCGCCTGATGAAATAAAAAACTTGCCGGCCCCATCCCCGAAAGCGTGTTCGGATCAACAATTACAACTTCTTTGCTCTCTGTCAAAAAGCCATCTATACGAAAAAACGTCGAAAATCCTAAAATTTTTGCAACCTTAACACAGGTATCTTGAATCTTTTTTGTCTCGATCTCGCTGCAACGTGCAGGCGTTACTTTCGTCGACCGTCCCGGCATATATTTCTGTTCATAATCATGAAAGAACGTTCCTTCTTCAGGAATAACCTCTGTAATTGGCAGGACAGTAAAACTTTTTTTATCTTTGTCGACAAGCCCTATGCACGTAAATTCCATGCCCTCAATTTTTTCTTCAATCAACACCGGTTGCTCTTGCGTCACATCCCGAAACTTTGCTTTTTCTATCGCACTTTCAATATCTTTTTCCTCAAACACAACAGAAATCCCCACACTTGAGCCTTCAAGCGCCGGTTTGACGATAACAGGAAATGTAATGTCGTCGAGCGAAAAACTTTTTGGAACACTTACCCCATGATCTTGCAATAATTTTTTTTGAAAAATTTTATCTATCCCGCACGCGCTCGCAAAAACTTTTGAACCAAGGTATGGGATCCCAAGGACTTCGAGCATCCCCTGAAGCGTACCATCTTCTGCATAACGCCCATGAACGGCGATATACATGAAATCGATGTGTGACTTAAGGTCATCCCACGCGATTAACTCAGCTTCTTTTTCAAGCCTATGTACAAAATCAGAACTTTTTCCCCTGTGTAAAAATTTTAGGGGCAAAATGTATAAAT
>JAACEJ010000655.1 GCA_011682565.1 Actinomycetota bacterium
TAAGTAATAGCCAGGATAATTTCTACTCCGGGTTTTAAAATAAAACCGGAATTACGAAAATAAAAATGGCGACAATCAAAGTTCCAAGTTCAACAGCAAGTACACCCTTGGCGCTCTAAACTTATCACTAAAATTTTTAAAAGCAAATAAAAATTTCGGCTTGGGAAATATGAATTGATCCCTGCTTGACATACTCCTTTCCTTTGATTATATTTGCAAAATGAATGCTGCTTTGTTTATTGGCCAACCGAGGAGACAAATAGCCATGAAATCCTTCCTTTTTTTATTGTTAACTTTATTATTTTCTTTCCAGACCGGAAAATCTTTAGCGAAAGCTTCCACAGCAGAGGATGTGTTGTCAATTCAAAACCTGCGTTGTGAGAGCAAAAGAAATCCTCTGGGAATCGATGTTCCGAATCCTCGTTTAAGTTGGGTTTTGCAATCGGATCAGCGCGGCCAAAGGCAGAGCGCCCGGCGGATTCTTGTTGCAACCAGCCCGGAAAATTTACAGCAAAACATTGGCGACGCCTGGGACAGCGGCAAAGTGAATTCCTCGCAATCGATTCAAATCCCTTATCATGGCAAAGTGTTACAAAGTGACCGGAAATACTTTTGGAAAGTTCGCGTCTGGGATAGAGACGGCAAGCCCATGCCGTGGAGTGCGCCTGCATTTTGGAGCACCGGGTTGCTGCACGTTTCCGACTGGCAGGCCAAATGGATTGGCCTGGACAAAGCCGTCGGGGATGATCAACCGAATGCCGAACACACTCGATTATCCGCCAGAAGGCTTCATCGGGAATTTACAATGAAAAAGAAAATAAAGCGCGCAACCGCTTTTGTGTGCGGACTGGGTTTGTTTGAATTGTATTTGAACGGCGAGAAAATCGGCGACCAGGTTCTTGCACCGGCTTTGAGCGAATATAACAAACGCGCTTATTACATGACTTTTGATGTGACCAAAAATTTGCATCAGGGTGCAAATGCAGTTGCTACAATTCTCGGCAATGGTCGCTTTTTTGCGCCGCGCCACGACTCGCCAACGATGACAAAGTCTTACGGCTTTCCCAAATTACTGTTACAAATCAATGTGCAATATGACGATGGAACCTCGGAGACCATCATCAGCGATGAAAACTGGAAGTTGACGACAGACGGCCCCATCCGTGCGAACAATGAATACGACGGCGAAATTTACGATGCCCGCAAGGAAATGCCGGGTTGGAGTGAACCCGGATTTAACGATGCAGGCTGGCAAAAAGCAGAGTTGGTCGAAAAACCGAGCCAAGTGCTTTCGGCGCAGCCCAACGAGCCGATCAAAGTGATGGACACGCTTCATCCTGTTGCGGTTTTTCAACCGAAACCCGGCATGTTTATTTTTGACATGGGGCAAAACATGGTCGGCTGGGTGCGACTAAAAGTTAAAGGCAAAAGAGGACAAAAAGTTACCCTCCGTTTTGCCGAGGTACTCAGGGATGACGGCACGCTGTATCTGGACAATATCCGCAGTGCAAAAGTGACGGATGTTTATATTCTCAAAGGCGGCGCCACGGAAACCTGGGAACCGCGCTTTACTTATCACGGCTTTCGCTATGTAGAGATGAAAGGTTATCCCGGCCAGCCCGATCTTTCGTCCATCGAGGGCCGCGTGGTGTACAATGCCGTGGAAACCACGGGACAGTTTTCCTGTTCCAATGCGCTGATCAATCAAATTTATAAAAATGCATTTTGGGGCATTCGCGGGAATTATCGCAGCATGCCCACCGATTGTCCGCAGCGGGATGAGCGTCAGGGCTGGCTGGGCGACCGCTCCGCCGAATCAAAAGGCGAGAGTTTTATTTTTAACATCGAAAATCTTTATAACAAATGGCTTGTCGATATCCAGGACGCCCAGCTTCAGAACGGCAGTCTGCCCAATGTTGCGCCGTCCTACTGGCCGAGCTATACCGACAATACGACCTGGCCGGGGTCTTACATTATCATTCCCAATATGCTCTACGAGCAATACGACGATCTCGGAACTCTGAAAAAGCACTATCCGAGCATGAAAAAATGGATTCGTCACATGCGTCAATATCTGCAGGACGGGATTATGCCGCGCGACACCTACGGCGACTGGTGCGTGCCGCCGGTTGACCTGAAAGCGATCCACACCAGCGATCCCAACCGTACGACGAGTGGTGAGTTCATCGGCACGGCCTATTTTTATCACGAGCTGGAATTGATGCAGCGCTTTGCCACACTGCTGCACAAAACTGTGGATGCGGATTCTTTCCGTTCTCTTGCCGATAAAATGAAAACGGCTTTTAACGAAAAGTTTTTGGATAAAACGCATGTGCGTTACGGCAACAATTCGCAAACGTCCAATGTCCTGGCGCTGCGGTTTGGGCTGGTTCCGAAAAAATATCGGGAAAGAGTTTTTGAGAATTTGCTTGAGAAAATCATGGGTGAAAGCAAAGGACACATCGGCACGGGACTTATCGGCTGCCAGTGGCTGATGCGCGTGCTGACCAATAACGGGCGGCCGGATATTGCTTACACGCTTGCGGCGCAAAACACCTATCCAAGCTGGGGTTACATGGTCGGGCACGGCGCGACGACGATTTGGGAATTGTGGAACGGCGACACCGGCGATCCGGCCATGAATTCTCACAACCACGTCATGCTTTTGGGTGATCTCATTGTCTGGCTTTATGAAGACCTTGCCGGAATTAAAGCCGATCCCGAGAAGCCTGCTTTTAAACACATTGTTATGCGTCCGCAACCTGTCGGGGATTTGCAATTTGTCAATGCAGATTTTCATTCGATGAGCGGGCAAGTAAAGAGTGAATGGAAAATTAAGAATAAAAAATTTCATTGGAATGTTTCCATCCCGGCCAACACGATGGCGAAGGTTTTTATCCCGGCTACCGGGGAAAATGTGGTTTAT
>JAACEJ010000656.1 GCA_011682565.1 Actinomycetota bacterium
ATTCCAGAGGAGAGCAGGTACCTGCTGCTTTTTCTTTTCCGATTTGAAATGATCGAATTTTTTCAGATCAAGGCCCAGGTAGAGCACGCTGCTTTTCCTCTCTATGTTTCCCACAGAATTCATTTCCCGATGATCCGGAAAATGTTTTAAAAAACGCGGCAGCTCCTGCAAAAAGGCATTGCGATGATAGTTTGAATTAAAGAAAACATGATCCGCGGCCAGGGCTGAAGTGAAATTGACAAAGCCGTAATGGTAATCCCGGTTTTTTTGCACGTCGCGATCGGTTGGAGACCATGGGTAGGTTATCTGGTTTTCATGAAAATAAACAGCAGTTGGAATATTGGCTGTTGCGCGTCGGGTTAGGGAAAGAAAAGTCGCCACATCGAGCATGTCGGTCGCCAGAATCAGATCGGGATGTAGTTCCCTTTCAAGGAATTGCCGCGCCAGCGTAACCGCGCCGCCATGCATCCGCCATTTCCAGAATTGTCCTTTTAATGAAAGAATTTCAACATGGTGGCGGCTGTATTTTTTATAGCCCTCGGCCCAGGCGGCATGTGAACCGGTGAAATATGGCTCGATGAGGAGGATGTTCAGTTTCTTCATTTTATTGGCCGGGGCTGTTCTTCAAACGATGGGGAATAAAACTGATTGCAGGTGCCGGATCATCGCACAGACTCGGCAAACAGTGCCGATAGTTTTGAGTGTGTTGTTTCATTCGGAATTTGTTTTTGTAAAAATTCAAGCTTTTAAATTTTCCAGCAATTTCTCATAATCGATTTGCAGCTTTTCCCAAGTATCGAAAAGCTCTGCAAGTTCGCTTTTTACACTCTGATATTCCTTTTGCAGCCGGGCAGCCAGTTCACCGTCCCGGTAGGTCTGCGGACGAGCAAGATCGTCTTCGATTTCTTTTTTGCGATTTTCCAGTTCTTCAATTCTTTTTTCGAGTGTCCCGATTTTTCCCTGTAAAAGATTGCGCTCTTTGCTGACGAGTTGCCTTGCTTCTGCTTCACGTCGTTTTTCTTCTTTCGATTTCTTGCGCGGCGTTATTCCGCTCGCTTTTTTCTCAATCTCCGCAGCAGCATTTTGCTGCTGTTGTCGCTTTTTTAAATAATCCGAATAGTTGCCTTCATATAGCCTGACACGATGGCCTTTAATTTCAACTACGCGGCTGACAATTTTATCGAGAAAATAACGGTCGTGAGAAATCAGCAGCAGGGTGCCGTCATAGCCGACCAGGGCGTCTTCAAGTGCTTCTTTTGAAGCCATGTCGAGATGGTTCGTCGGCTCGTCCATAATGAGGAAATTGACCGGCGAAAGCAATATCTTCGCCAAAGAAACGCGCGCCTTTTCTCCTCCGGAAAGCACTTTTATTTTTTTGAAAACATCATCTCCTTTTAACTGAAAAATGCCGAGCACATTACGAACCCTGGATAAAAGGCTGTTGGCAACGGTCGCAGCGATCTCATCATAAACAGTTGCTTCGAGATCGAGCGTATCAACCTGGTGCTGGGCGTAATAACCGATCGACGTCTGATTTCCCACAGCAATACTTCCTTCTTGTGGAACGAGTTGCCCGGAGATCAGGCGTGTCAGCGTTGTTTTTCCGGCGCCGTTCACACCCACCAGGGCGATTTTTTGCCCACGATAGACACTTAGATCCACATCGCGCAAAACCCAATCATCATTGTATCGAAAAGACATATTTTCAATTTTCAATACATCCTTGTAACTTTTGTTCGCGACCTGAATTTTAAAATCAAGTTTTGGCGCAGGCGGTGGAGGCAATTCGATTCGTTCCAGTTTTTCCAGTTGCTTAATCCGACTCTGCACCTGTACTGCTTTTGTTGCCTTGTATCGAAATCGATTAATGAAACGCTGCTGCTGTTCAATTGCGGCTGCTTGCTCCTCATACTTTTTATATTGCAGCTCCTGCCTCTTTAGCTTTTCCTTTTCGTAAAAATGATAATTCCCGGCATAGTGTTCCATCCTGCCGCGGTCCAGCTCGTAAATTTCGTCAGCCAGGCGATCTATAAAATAGCGGTCGTGAGAGACAATTGCAATGCTGCCGGGGAAGCTGAGGAGATATTGTTCCAGCCATTCCAGAGACGGAAGATCGAGATGGTTTGTCGGTTCATCCAGTAGCAACAGATTGGGTTGCTGCAAAAGCAGGCGGGCCAGATAGCAACGCATCCGCCATCCGCCGCTCATTTGCGAAAGCGATTGATGGAAATCCGTTTCAGCAAATCCCAGGCCGGAAAGAATTGCTTTGGCGTTGCTTTCGAGACGATACCCATCCAGCGCTTCGTATTGATGCTCCAGTTCGCCCAACTTTTGCAAAATCTGCTCATTGTTACCGTCGCTTCTTTCCAGATGAAGACGCATTTCATATATTTTTTCTTCAAGCCGGACAATTTCTTTTTGCCCCTGCAAAACTGTTTGCAGAACCGTTCCTTCCTTCAGAGCAATTTCTTCCTGTGGAAGATAGCCAATTCGAAATTCTTTTGGCTTGATGATCTTGCCGCTTTGCTGTACAATTTCACCATTCAAAATTCTGAGAAGCGTTGTTTTCCCCGCACCATTTGGACCAATCAGCGCAGCGCGTTTGCCGGGTTGAATGACCCAGTTAACACCGGAGAGCAAATCCCGGCTTCCGATAGAATAGTACAAGTCTTTAATTTGGAGCATGAGTTCCCGGTTTTTAGTTTGACATTGAAAAATATTTTCAAATCTATCATTTTATTCGAAAATAGCAATAATCAATCTGCTTGACATTAACGATTGGAGAGCATAAATTTCTTTTTATAGCTAAAAGATAATTTATCCGCTCAACAAAAAAGTCGAAAAACATGTCATCGCGAGAAGCGGAGCGACGAAGCGATCTTTATAAAACAGCACGTTAGTCGACATCCGGATTGCTTCGCTT
>JAACEJ010000657.1 GCA_011682565.1 Actinomycetota bacterium
TTTTTTACAATGAAGTAGCGCCGGTGAAAGTTTTGCGAAACAAAGAGCTTACCGTGCCGCAAACATTCGACATTCTGGAAAATTATCCCAATCCGTTCTCCGGCAGCACGATAATTCAATTTCATCTGGAACGTTTCCAATCAGTATCACTGCAAGTTTTTAATTTACGGGGTGAGCTTGTCAAAACGCTGTTGGTTAAAAATACGGCCAAAAACTCTACCCTAAAATGGAGCGGAAAAGATGAAAGCGGGAAGACGGTTGCAAAAGGTGTGTACCTTTTGGTTTTGCGAAGCAATGGAAAAACGTGGAGCAAAAAAATCATTTTTTGCAAATAGAGGAAGGATCACATGAAAAATTTTATCATATTGTCATTTGTACTACTTCTTTTTAACGGCGCATCCGTGGGTTCTCAGACTGATGCCGTTCTCTTTCCGACCGATTTGCGCTGCGAACAGCGCATCCATCCGCTGGGAATAGGCGCCGACAATCCCATGCTCAGTTGGAAATTACAGTCATCGCAGCGCGACCAAAAGCAGACAGCCTACCGGATTTATGTGGCGAGCAGTAAAAGCAAATTGATCCGTGGCGAAGCGGATGTTTGGGACAGCGGTAAAATATCTTCGGGTGAGAGCATCCAAATTGCATATCAGGGCGCTGCGTTGCAATCAGGGAAGAGATATTTCTGGCAAGTTAAAATATGGGATAAAAACGGCAATGCCTCACCCTGGAGCCGTCCCGCTTGGTGGGAGATGGGTTTGCTGCGTGCCGCGGACTGGCAGGGTTCCTGGATCGATGATGGGCAACCGCTGCCGCAGCGTGATGAAGACTTTTATAAAGATAATCCCGCACCGCTGTTTCGCAAAGAATTCAAAACAGATAAATCCATTGCCCGGGCGCGTCTGTACATCACCGGCCCGGGGTATTACGAGGCCTGGCTGAACGGGAAACGCATCGGCGATCATGTGCTCGATCCCGGCTGGACGACTTATTCAAAAAGAATTTATTACAGCACTTACGATGTTACCGAGCTTTTGCAAAAACGGGACAATTGCCTGGGTGTCATTTTGGGAAACGGCTGGTACAATCCTTTGCCGCTGCGTATGTTTGGAAAATACAATTTCAGAGACTTTTTGTCAGTCGGCAAGCCTCGGGTCATTGCGCAGTTGAACATCGAATATGCCGATGGCTCGGAAGAATCCATTGTTAGCGATACGAGTTGGACGGTTGGTAAAAGTCCGATTCTGAAAAACAATATTTATTTGGGTGAAGTGTACGATGCGAGAAAAGAACAGCCGGGGTGGAACCGCCCGGGTTTCGATGACAGCGACTGGAAGCAGGCGCGCGAAATCGATGCGCCGAAAAATGCACTGCAAGCACAGCCGCAGCCTCCCATTCGCATTACGCGCATCATCAAACCCGCGGCGCTGACGCAGCCCAAGCCTGGTACTTTTATTTTTGATATGGGACAGAACTTTGCCGGTTGGGTCAGGCTACGGGTCAAAGGCCCTGCCGGGACAAAAGTAAATCTTCGCTACGGCGAACTGCTCCGGCCCGACGGTTCACTCGACGGCATGACTTCGGTTGCAGGACAGATCAAAAAAGCCGGTCGCGGCGGCATTGGCGCGCCGGATACGGCCTGGCAAAAAGACACCTATATTCTTAAAGGAAAAGGTGAGGAAATTTATACGCCGCGATTTACTTTTCGCGGCTTCCGTTACGTTGAGGTGACAGGCTATCCCGGAACACCGTCTCTGAATACAATCGAAGGTTTGCGTCTTAACGCGGACGTCGATTCGGTCGGTTCTTTTTCCTGCTCTAATCCGTTGTTTAACCGGATTTATCAAGTAACGCGTTGGACTTTTTTGAGCAATCTGTTCAGCGTACAATCGGATTGTCCGCACCGGGAAAAACTGGGGTACGGTGGCGACGTTGTCCCGACTTGCGATGCCTTTATGCTCAATTTTGCTATGGCTGATTTTTACGCAAAAGTGGTGCGGGATTTTGCAGACGCTGTACGCCCGAACAACGGTCTCACCGAAACAGCGCCCTACGTCGGCATTGCAAGCGAAGGATTCGGCGGCGGTAGCGGTCCTATCGGCTGGGGACTTGCGTTCCAGGTATTGCAGAACCGGCTGTATCAGTATTACGGCAATAAAAAATTGATCGGGGAACAGTACGAAATTTCCAAACGATGGGTTGATTTTTTGCAAACAAAAGCAAAAGATTATATCATTAATGTCGGCATCAGCGATCACGAAAGTCTCGATCCCAAGCCGGTTGCGCTGAGCGGTACGGCTTTTTATTATGCGGCAACTAAAATGCTCGTCCGCCAGGCGAATCTCATCGGCAGGAAAAATGATGCAAAAAAATATGCTGCACTGGCTGAGAGAATAAAGGCGGCGTTTATTGCCAAATTTCTACATCCGGGCACGGGACAGTTTGCTGCGCATACCCAGGCCTGCCAGTCTTTCGCGCTTTATTACGATCTTGTTCCGCCGCAGGAACGAGAAGCCGCCGTTCAGGCGATGCTGGATGAAATTTCCAATCACAACGGCCATCTTGCCACCGGAATATTTGCGACAAAATTTATGCTCGATGTGCTCACCCGGAGCGGTCACGCCGACGCGGCTTTTGAAATTGTCAATCGGAAAGCATTTCCCGGCTGGGGCTTTATGCTCGAAAACGGCGCAACGACTTTGTGGGAACATTGGGCGTTCAGCGACAATGTCTATTCCCACAATCACCCCATGTTCGGTTCGGTCGTGCAGTGGTTTGTCAATGCTATTGCCGGCATTCGTCCCGCCGCGGATGCTGTCGGTTTTGATCGCATCATTATTGAACCGGAAATCGTCGGTGATTTGACCTGGGTGAAAGCTTGGTATAATTCGGTACGTGGTAAAATTACAAGTGATTGGCGT
>JAACEJ010000658.1 GCA_011682565.1 Actinomycetota bacterium
CGTATTAACGACTTTCTCTCCGTCCCAAGCACCTGCTTGGGACGGAATAAACTTGAGAAGCTCTGCTTCTTTAAAGGAAGCAAAGCTTCCTGAGTTAAGCCGTTCCCAAACTGGAGTTTGGGAACGAGAAAAAAAACGAGTAAAAATACTGATTTTAAAAAAGAATAGAAGATGAGTACCGAAATCTTAATCAATAAATTTGAAGCCCTTACTAAAATGGAGAAAAAAGAAGTACTTGATTTTATCGAGTTTTTGAAAAGTAAAAACATTTTGAAAAAACGACACCGTTGGACATCAATTACGAAACTGGAAGATGAAAAGTTTATTGGGATTTGGCAAAATCGAGATGACATGAAGGACAGCACCGATTGGGTAAGAAATATCCGAACAAAAGATTGGGGCTAGAATATGAACGAATCTTTGCTTGTTGATACTGATATCCTGATTGATGTTGCTCTGTTAAAAACGTATCGACTAAGCCACGGACTTCTTATCGCGGATGCATTAATTGCTGCAACTGCCTTAACTTTGGATATTTCTATTGTATCTAAAAATCAAAAAGATTATAGGTTTATTAGTGGTCTTAGATTGTTGCCATATCCATAATTCTCCTCTGCAAATTCCAGCTTGGGACGGAATAAAAGAATGTGTTATATTGTGAGGGAAATTTCTATGGATGATAACGCCGTATTAACATCTCTAAATCTTTCTACGGATGTCCGGCAGATAATTCAACAATTTGCCGGGGACACGAAACAATTACTGCACGAAAATGTTCTGAAAGAATATTTATTCGGATCGTATGCGACCAATACGCAAACTCTGTTTTCTGATATAGATATTTTAATTATTGTAGAACATTTAACGTCGGCAATACAACGTCAGATCAGTGGTCTGGCATCAGACTATTCGCTCGAATATGATATATATATTTCTCCGATACTTCAGGACATTAATACGTGGGAAAAAAATAAGAAATATCATACATTATTTTACCAGGAAGTGATGCAGCACGGAATTCCATTATGACAGATTATGTTCGCGATTTATCAGCACATCGTCTGAAAAAAGCAAAAGATGTTTTACGGCAAGCTGATTTGCTGCTAAAGAACGCCGAGTATGACGGAAGTATTAATCGTTCATATTATGCGATATTTAATTCGATCCGGGCACTTTTGGCTCTAATCGGCGTGGATAGTCGAAAACATAGTGGTGTCATTTCCTGTTTTGATCGTTATTTTGTCAAAACAGGATACTTGGATAAACAGTTTAGCAAAATTGCCCATAACGCGTTTGATGTTCGACAAGTCAGCGATTATCAAGATTTTCAAATGCCAACTTGTGAGCAAGCCAAAGAACAATACGATGATGCAGAACGGTTTATCGCTGAAATAGCGAGGATAAGAGGATTATTTATTCGTGGTGCACTCTCACTACCAACAATATCTTTGGAAGGATTATAAAATGATATTTTTCTCCGTCCCAAGCTCCTGTTTGGGACGGAAAAAACTTTAGAAGCTCTGCTTCTTTAAAACGAAGCGAAGCTTCCCACGTTGTTCCGTTCCCAAACTCCAGTTTGGGAACGAGTTAAGAAGAAATTGCAGTATAACTGAATAGAATGCCGGAGCGCGGAATGCAAGAAAGTCTACTGCAAGTACTGGGACAAATCAATGATTTCATCTGGGGACCGCCGATGCTCATCCTGTTGGTGGGCACCGGGATTTATCTGACGATCCGATTGCGCGGCATCCAGTTTCGCGGGCTTGTCTATTCGCTCTATCTGGCATTGATTAAACGTAAAGAAGACGGCGCAGCCGAAGGCGACATCAGTCATTTCCAGGCTTTAATGACGGCGCTTGCCGCTACGGTCGGGACGGGAAACATTGCCGGTGTGGCGACGGCTATTGCTGCCGGCGGACCGGGCGCGCTTTTCTGGATGTGGATCACCGGTCTGTTCGGTATGGCGACAAAATATGGTGAGGCGGTATTGGCCGTCCGCTATCGCGAAAAAGACGAGTTTGGCACCATGAGCGGCGGGCCGATGTATTACATTAGCAAAGGGCTGGGACTGAAATGGCTTGGCACACTGTTCGCTGTTTTTGCCGCTGTTTCAGCGTTCGGCATCGGCAACATCGTCCAGTCAAATTCCGTTGCCCAGGCCATCATGATCACCTTTCCCGTGGTTAAAGCCTGGATGGTGGGCCTGGTATTGGCTGTGGCAACTGCCCTGGTGCTGCTGGGAGGAATAAAAAGCATAGGCCGAACAACCGCGATCATTGTACCGTTTATGATCGTTGCTTACATGATCTGCGCGCTGGTTGTGGTTGCCATGTACTATCGCTCGATCCCGGAGATATTCTGGCTGGTTATTTCCAAAGCTTTTACACCCACCGCGGCAGCGGGTGGTTTTACCGGTGCTCTGGTAAGAGAAGCAGTGCGATTTGGTGTGGCGCGCGGCGTTTTTTCCAACGAATCCGGTTTGGGCAGCGCACCGATTGCAGCCGCAGCAGCGCAAACAAAAAATCCGGTGAACCAGGCACTTGTCTCCATGACGCAGACTTTTATTGATACAATCATTGTTTGTTCACTCACCGGCTTTGTCATCCTGGCAACCGGTTCCTGGACCTCCGGATTGAACGGTGCGGAATTAACAACTCGCGCGTTCAGCACCGCCTTGCCCGGGAAAATCGGCGGAATAATCGTTGCCATTGCTTTAGTTTTCTTTGCCTATTCAACTGTTCTGGGCTGGAGCTATTATGGCGAAAAATCTCTGGAATATCTTTTGGGCGAAAAATCGGTTCGTCCTTATCGTCTTTTGTTTTGCATTATGGTTTTCGTCGGAGCAGTCATCAGCAAGGTAGAGCTTGTGTGGACGTTTGCCGATATCATGAACGGTTTAATGGCTGTTCCAAATCTT
>JAACEJ010000659.1 GCA_011682565.1 Actinomycetota bacterium
GTTTTGATCCGGTTACAAAAAAAATAACCGAAATAGCAAGGATGGATCAAGCTGTCGGCGAAGACGTTGAAAAACAGTTTTCACAGGGTAAGATTCACACAAGAATGTTCGAGTACAAGGGGAAAATCTGGTTTGCCACCCATACTTCCTTTTATGAAAGCTATATGCCCGGTCGGAAATATAACGGGAAAATACCTTACCAGGGCGGTTATTTTATGAATTACGATCTCAAGACCGGCAAATTTAACAAACTGGCAAAAGTATTCAACAACAACGGCATCATCACGCTGACGATGGACAAGAAGAACGAAGTACTCTATGGCCTCACCTGGCCTTCCGGGATGCTTGTTTCTTATAATATAAAAAATAAAGACCTGCGTTTTTGGGGTGCGGTGCAGCAGCGTGGCGAATGGGGGCATCGTGGCAACGAATGGGATATGATATGCAGGACATTAGCCCTGGAGCCAAACGGGTGCGTTTATGGTTCAACAATGAAGGGCAAAATCTGGAAGTTTGATCCTGCCGAGTACCCGCCTGTCGGTTACATTAAAGGACTCGATCTGAAACGGGTTCCCTTTTCCCAATCCTCTGCCGCTACTTTAAAGGGAGATTTCAGGAACAACTGGCGAACAATTGAATGGAATCCGAAAACAAATAGTTTTTGGGGACTGCATTTTGAAACGACAACACTGTTTGAATTTGTTCCATCCGAAAATTACATCCGGGCGGTCGTGGAGATGCGACCGAAATTATATCAGGGAATGCCCAGAAATCCGGAGATAAGCCAACTGGGTTTTACTATCGGTCCCAGGAACACAATTTTTTATCTTGCCAATGGGCCGGCAGTGGAGATCAAAGGGCGCAGGAATACCCAATCGTCCTTGTACCTGCTTACTTACAATATCGATGAAAAAAAGTTGATCAATCACGGTCCCATCTTTTCGGCAGATAACAGGCGAGTTTTCTTTTCCGAAAGCATTGCTATAGGAGCGGACGACCATATTTACACAGTGGCTTGGGTCGAAGTAACCGACCCGGAACGGGCAAACGCCCTGAACTCTGCCCGAATAAAAGGCGCACCGGCGGAGACACAAAATATTGTCTATGAAATGTTACTGGTTCGCCTGCCTCAATGGCAGAATTTTGTCAAATGAACCGTATTATGTCTGCTCTATATATTCATTTTTGAAAGATTGTAAAATTGTAAAAAGATTGCTGTTTCTCATTATTTTAACATTAACTCTAACTTGTTTAGGATGTAACTCGAAAATGAAATGCGATATCAGCATTATTCCCAACTTGCAATGGCGGTCCCTTTGAGATTGGTGTCGATTGGCGAACAATAAAAAATAAAACATCGGTGGTATTGTTTAAAAAATTATTGAAAGGATATTTGTGAAAAGCCTTTGGAAATATTTGTCTCGATTGCTTTTACTTTCCACAATTACACTAGTTGCAATCAATATTCAATGCACAACGGCATATTCGGGAAGACTTTATTTTAATTGTTCGGAAAACAACGATCTTTACAAAACAGTCCTTGCCAACGGCATCAAAGCATCCCGATTCGACAGTACCGAAAATGCGATCAAAGCTGCCGAGAACGGCTCCGCTGTGCTTATCCTGGCGGACAATTATCCGGCCGAAACCACGGTCCTCGATACCGCCCTGTTCACGCTGGCGGCAAGGAAAAATTTGCGACTTTATATAGAATTCCCTTCTCAATTACCGGGAATAGAAACAGGAAAAGTGCGAAAGACGCGCTGGGAGAGAGTGGTGGTTACCTCCGATACCTTTGGCAAATCGCTGCAAAAAATGCGCATTGCAACGATTAATGATTGTCATTATGTGCAAGTTGACGCTGAAAATCCGTACCTGGTTTTAGCAAAAGTAGCCGGATTTGATACGGCGGTATATGGACTTGATAGTACGGAAACGCATCCGCTGCTTTTTGAAATTCCGGGAGCAAATATCCTCGTTGCAACGACAAAACTTTCTCATTTTATAACCGGACGTTATGCTCCTAAAGATGCCTGGAAACCGATCTGGAAAATGATCTTTAACCGGTTACAACCCGGGGAAAAAATGCCCGAGCTTGATTGGCAGGAGACTGTTCGTCCCAGTTTTAATGCAACCGACAAAATAACGAATGATAAACGTTTGCAGGCAATTCATCGCAGCATTGATTGGTATTATAACAGCGGTATGCTGACAAAAACTTCTGGTGGTGAAATATACGGCCAAGACGGCATTAATGAGTGCTTTATTTCTACAATAAACTATGACGGCTCGCAGCCCCTCAACAAAAACAGGCGCTCCGATTGTGCCGGCGAGGCTTCTATGGCAATTGCTTTGCGAGGCTTCTTTGAAAATAATCAACGTGATAAAAATACGGCAGGCAATTTACAGGATTTCATCTATTTTAACTCTTCTTTGCAACAGGGGCCGCGTGGACTTGAAACAAGTCCTTCCTATGGCTTTATAGACTGGTTTGTCAGGGACGACGATAGTAAAGGAGTTTACTATAGTGATGATAACGCCCGGGTGGTTTTGGGAACGCTTACCGCTTCTGCGGCAATGCAAACCGACCGTTGGGACGACGGCATGCTTAAGGCCATCCTTGCCAATTTTAGAACAACCGGACCTGCCGGTTTTAAGCCGAGGAGACTTGAAGAGCCGGATCTTCAAAAACTGGGTTGGGAGTATTATTGGAATGATGAATACTATCATTATGCACCGCATTATCAATCATGGATATGGGCCACCTTTTTATGGCTATACGATAAAACAAAATACGTACCTTTATTGGAGCGAACCAAAATTGGTATAAAAAATATGATGGAAGCTTATCCTGATCAATGGCATTGGACAAACGGATTGCAGCAGGAACGGGCGCGGATGATCTTACCCTTGGCC
>JAACEJ010000660.1 GCA_011682565.1 Actinomycetota bacterium
CGGCCCAGTTCGCGTTCGCGCTGTCTGAAAATACGATAATAGTGCGGTGCACAGGTGGGACGCAGTTGCAGCCGGTCGTCCTGTCTTTTATCATAAATCCAATTCAGGACGCGTTCATACTCTTCAGGGTCGATTTCCATTTCTTCCAACTCTTTGCCCCGGCCCGTTGGCACCAGCAGAAACGGGCTGAATGAGACGGCGCCCACTTTTATGGAAAGATCAAGAATATCTTCCAGTTCGTGGACATTATGTTTTGTCACTGTTGTATTGATCTGAAATTCAAGGCCCGCATGTTTGGCTGCTTCAATGCCTTGCATAGCATCTTTGAATGCTCCCGGAACACGGCGAAAATCATCATGAGTTTCGGCCGTCGCCCCATCCAGGCTGATGCTGATTCTTTTGACGCCTGATTTGAGCAGGTCTTTTGCCATTTTTTCGGTCATCAGTTTTCCGCATGGACTCATAACCATGCGCAGACCAAGATCGGTTCCATAACGAGCGATATCAAGAATGTCGTTTCGCTGAAGAGGATTGCCGCCCGTCAGAATGATAATTGGTTTGGAAAAGTTGGCAATGTTCTCCAGCGTGCGATAAATTTCTCCAGTTGTCAATTCATTCTTGTATGGGCCAAATCTGGCTGCGGCTCGACAATGCCGGCAATTTAGCTCGCAGCTTCGCGTCACCTCCCAGGCAATGAGTCTGGGCATATATTTATTAATAGTATCGGACTGCTGATGTGGATGATGTTCTTGCAAGGGGGTACCTCAATGTTTCATGGTTAAAATGAGTTCTCGTCGTTGGTGATGGATAATTTGTCAGGATAATTTTAAAAAGGCTGCAAACCTCAGAGGTTTTTTAAACCTCTGAGGTTTGGCTTATTAATTATCCTGCCAAAATCTTCGCCACATCCTTGGCAAAATAAGTCAAAATCAAATCGGCGCCGGCGCGTTTTATGGACAGCAGAATTTCCATCATTACCCGTTCGCCATCGATCCAACCGGCTTTGTCGGCGGCTTTGACCATGGCAAATTCACCGCTTACATTGTAGGCCGCCACCGGCATGGCAAATTCTTCTTTTACCCTTCGGATCAAGTCCATGTAAGAGAGAGCCGGTTTCACCATGACAATGTCGGCGCCTTCCTCGATGTCCAGTTCCACTTCCCGCATGGCTTCATCGCCATTGGCCGGGTCCATTTGATAGGAACGGCGGTCGCCGAATTGCGGCGCCGAGTCGGCCGCATCGCGGAACGGCCCGTAAAACGCCGAAGAAAATTTCGCCGCATAAGACATAATGGGAATACCCGAAAAATCGTTTTTGTCCAGCGCCTCACGAATGGCGCCGACGCGACCATCCATCATGTCCGATGGCGCCACCATGTCCGCTCCGGCGCGAACATGCGAGACGGCCATTTCCTGCAACATTTTCAACGTGCTGTCGTTATCAACCTGGCCATCCACAACCCAGCCACAATGGCCATGACTGGTGTACTCGCACAGGCATACGTCGGTGATAATCTGCAATTCCTTCACTTCATTCTTTAACGCTCTTACGGCTTGTTGAATAATGCCGTCATCGGCCAGGCCTTCGCTGGCGTTTTCGTCTTTATGAGAAGGAATGCCGAAGAGTATAATGGCCGGAATGCCCAGCTTTTCGACCTCGACGGCTTCCCTGATCAATTCATCGACGGATAAACGATAATTGCCGGGCATGGATGAAATTTCATGACGGACGCCTTCGCCGGGTTGCACGAACAACGGATAGATCAAATCGTTTACCGACAGGGTTGTCTCGCGTACCATGCGACGAATCGTCTCATTGCGGCGAAGTCGCCGCATACGCTGAATCGGGAATCCCATTTTGTGATCTCCTTGGTATAATGCCAGACCTCAAAGGTCTTTGAGACTTTTGAGGTCTCTAAATTAGATTTATTTTAAAGCGCGGTGGACGCAGAGAAAAAAAGAACAAAATAATTCAGGACAAAATGATTAAAGGCAATACGATTTTGGGCAAAACAATTTAACTTGCTAATAGTTTTTGAAAATAAAGAATCGGCGTCCGACCACTAAAAAATCTCTGCGTTCTCGGTTATTTAAATTTTAGCATAGCCGAACCTCTACACTTTAAAGCACGCCAGCTCGCCGTCCTGCTGTTGTTCGGCATCCCGGCCGAGGACCTTTTTCCCGTTCAAGCCGATTTCCTCGTCGGTCAAAAAGCAGGCCGGATCGGGCGCCCACAGGTCGCCGGTGACCGCCTCGGCGCGGACGCGAAAGTTGCCGCCGCAGATGTTTTTCCACTGGCATTGCGCGCAGCGACCGGTTAAATGCGGCACTTTATTTTTCAGCTTGGCCATCAGCGGGTTGGAGAGGTCGCTCCACACCTCGCTGAATTTGCGCTCGCGCACATTGCCGAACGAATAGTGACGCCAGAATTGATCCGCATAGATTTCTCCGTCCCAACTGACGCAGCCGATGCCGTTGCCGGAACTGTTGCCGGCGTTCATCTGCAGCAGTTCGAGCACTTTTGCGGCTCGCTCCGGGTCTTCTTTGAGAAGCCTCTGGTAAAGATAAACGCCGTCCGCATGGTTGTCGACGGTCAGCACTTCTTTGGGTTTGCCGCGGCGATGTAAATCCGCGGTCAGGTCGATGATCAGGTCGACCACCCGGCGCGTTTCCTCGTGTGACAAATCTTCTTCCACCAGTTTTGAACCGCGTCCGGCGTAGACGAGGTGATAGAAACAGACCCGCGGGATGTTCTCTTCTTCCAGCAGCTTGAAAATGCCCGGGATGTCGGAAGCGTTTCTTTTATTGATGGTAAATCGCAGGCCGACCTTGATGCCTTCCTGCTGACAGTTTCTAATGCCCTGCAGCGCCTGATCGAAAGCGCCCTGGAAGCCGCGAAAACGATCG
>JAACEJ010000094.1 GCA_011682565.1 Actinomycetota bacterium
TAAATGGGCTTTGGATTTGTGCAAAAGATTAGCAAAGGCACAAGCTTTTTAGAGAGGCAGGTAGGTGTAATATGGAAATCAAAGTTGAGAAACCATCCCGGGAGCGTTTGGAAAAGATGGGTGTGAAGGATTGGCCGACATGGGAAGCACAGCCATCGACATTTCCATGGTCGTATGATTCAACAGAAGTATGCTACTTTGTCGAAGGAAAAGTTGTGGTTAAAACGGATGATGAACAAGTTGAAATGGGAAAAGGAGATTTAGTTACCTTTCCCCAGGGCATGAATTGTGAATGGACAATTATTGAAAAGGTACGAAAACATTACAAGTTTAATCTGCTCGATGCTTCAAAGTTATAAAAGCGCCTCCGCTGCCGATGAGCAGCAACGCCCCTGTTCATGGAATTCAGATTCACTTTCGTGAAATTTCGCATTTATTACACACTTTTAATTTTTCCTACTGGAATTTATTCTATATTTTCCTTGCGATAAGGACAAAACAGGAGAATTGCTTCCCGGTTAGGAGGAAAATAATGAAAGGTTAAGCGCCACACCGATCAAGTCTTAAAATTTAACAACCGCAACGCATTGGCCACTACCACAAGTGTGCTGCTTTCGTGAAAGACGATGGCAATGCCAATGCCCGCTATACCCGACAGGGTGAAAGGGATGAGTAAGGCAATGACACCCAGAGAGACCGCCAGGTTTTGCATGATGATGCGTCGGGACTTTCGACTCAGCGCCACGGCGAAGGGCAGGCGCGAAAGGTCGTCGGACATCAGGGCAATATCGGCGGTTTCCAGCGCCACATCTGTGCCGCCGGCGCCCATGGCAATCCCGACCGTGGCGTTAGCCATTGCCGGGGCGTCGTTCACGCCGTCGCCCACCATGGCGATTTTTCCGTATTCTTTCAAATAGTCACGAACGGCAGCAACTTTTTCTTCCGGCAAAAGCCCGGCTTTGAACTCACTGACTTGTACCTGTCTGCTAATGGCCGCCGCCACTCTTTCGTTATCGCCGGTCAGCATAATTAACACCCGGATGCCTAATTTCCGCAGTTTTTGCAGAGAACTCTGGGCGTTCTCGCGTGGGCGATCGGCCAGGGCGACAATACCCACAAATTGTTTTTCAACCCGGACCAGCATGGTGGTGTTGCCGTTTTCTTCCAACCCTTCTATTTTGCTGATGACATGATCCGGTGGCTGCACGTTTTGGGCTTCTGTGAACAGTTTCAGGTTGCCGATAGCAATGAGCTTGCCATCGATCTTTCCCTGAATTCCCTTGCCGGCAAAGTCCTGAACATTGTCGGCCTCGGCCAGCGTAAACTTTTTTTCCTGGGCTTTCTGCAGAATAGCGCGCGCCAGGGGATGGTTGGAACGACTTTCCACGGCGGCTGCTATGCGAAGCAGCTCGTCTTCGCTCATGTTGTTTAGCGGGATGATGGAGGTTACCTCCGGTTTACCGCGAGTGATGGTTCCGGTTTTATCGAAAGCGATGGCACGCAGCGCACCCAGATTTTCCAGATGTACGCCGCCCTTAATCAGCACGCCGTTGCGTCCGGCCTGGGCAATACCGGCGAGGATGGCCGCGGGCGTGGCGATCGCCAGTGCACAGGGCGAGGCCGCCACCAGAACCGCCATAGCGCGTAGAAAAGAAATTTTCCAGGAGAGCAGGCTGATGAGCGGGGGGATAAAGATGACCAATACAACGCCAATCAGGATAACCGGCACAAAAATTCGTTCAAATTTTTCGGTAAACAACTGCACAGGCGATTTTTGCGTCTGCGCTTCTTCCACCATCTGAACAATTCGTGCCAGGGTGGTATCCTTTGCCAGGCGGGTGACTTTAATTTCCAGCACGCCGTCGCCGTTTACGGCTCCGGCAAAAACTTTTTCGCCCGGGGATTTTTCCACGGGAACGCTTTCGCCGGTGATAGGACTCTCATCAACGGCGGATTTGCCGTCCAGAATCTGCCCGTCTATGGGAACACGCTCGCCGGGACGTACGATAACCACATCACCTCGCTGCAACTCATCGACGTCCAATTCCATCTCCGCACCATCCCGACGCACTCGGGCCGTTTTAGGTGTAATTTGCCCCAGGGCCTGAATGGCGTGCCTCGCCCTGTCCATGGCATAATGCTCCAGGGAATGTCCCAGGCTAAAGAGGAACAACAGCAGAGCGCCTTCCGGCCACTGCCCTAAAATAGCCGCGCCCACGGCAGCTACGACCATCAGGAAATCAATGTCGAAGCGCAGATGGCGGACGGCTTTCAGGCCGTGACGGGTGGCATCGAAGCCACCGCAAATATATGCCAGCACGTACAGAGAAATGCTTGCGGTAAAGGGAAAGTTCAGGATTTTCTCACCCACAAAGCCAATCCCCAAAGACAGTCCGGACAGCAGTGCCAGTATCAGTTCCCAGTTTTCCTGCAGCCACGTTGCTTGTTTTTCTTCTTCCACCCCGTAACCCATGTGGCGAATTTGGCTGACAATTTTTTGGTGAGTGGTCTTTTGCGTGTCGTATTCGATACGCATTTTTTCGGCCGCGTAATTCACCGACACGCTGATAGTACCCGGTTGATGCTTCAGGATATGTTCAATGCTACCGGCGCAGTTGGCGCAGTCCATTCCGGTAATGTGCAAAATTTCGTGTTCGTACTGTCGGGAAATTTCCGCCCCTGCGTCTTCGGCCAGACGACGGACTTTATCCAGCGAAATAAGATTGGGGTCGTAATGCAGGCACAGCAGTGCTTTTCCGTCTTCCTGCTTGATGTGGGCCTTGTGGAATCCGCGGTGCTCCATGATGCGTTTTTGCAACTGCTGAATACATTGGTCTTTCGTTTCTTTTACCTGTGGGAGCAACAGGGGAATGTCTAATTTTATCGTCTTTTCTCTCATTTGGGGGCCTGTGTAAGTTAGCTGACGAATTAAAGGTTAAGCGGCGAGGAAATTAAGCGTGAAATGATCCTCGCCGCAGTTTATTTCATTATTGCTAATGTCGGGATGGCTTATTTCAAAAACGTCGTCTTTTTAGTTTGCCGATAAACCTTGCCCGTTTGTTGTTCTTTAAAAACAACTTGCACAAAATATTGCCCGGATGCGACCTGTTGTCCTGCCTGGTCGCGAGCGTCCCAGGTGAAACGACGCTTTCCGTTTGCAAGTATGCCGGCGGCAAGGGTTCGAATTTTTTTGCCGGACAGATCATAAATTTCAATATCCACCCGCGCCGGGCTTTTCAGGGCCACTTCTATTGTCGTATTCGGGTTGAATGGATTCGGAAACATCTGCACAAGAAACGGGCTGCCGGGAATCGACTTTTGACCCGACTCCACTCCTGTCGGTGTAATGGCCAGCAACTGAGAATCGATGGTAATGGGGGATTTATCCGCTTGTTGATAGTAGCTCTTGAATTGCTCCACTTCCGGCGTCGAATACTGAAAAAGATCATCCACAAAACGGGGAGCATGGGTCTGGTACAGCAGCTTGACACTGACATTATAGGCGTTCGCCGGATCGAGTCCGCCGATACGATAGGTCACGGTATCCACGCCGCTTCCCTGAACGCCGTTGCTGGTGTTAAAGTTGGGATCCGACGCGGCGAGACCTTCGATGGCGGTCGAGTCATAAGACGGATGGGTTGTGGTGAATCCCTCCGGCGGAATGCGATTGTCCTTGATGTATCCTGCCGCACGCAACAATGTATAATTGACGGCGCCGTCCACATCTTTCATGAGCGGCTGGTAAACCTGCACTTGTTGCGGATTGTTGATGACGTCGTGATGTTTTTCATACGGTTCGTCCAAACCGGTTATTTCGCCGGTTTGTGCATCCCAGGCACCGGACGTGAAAACGGATTGTCCGCTGTTGTCCTGCACATCAAAATAGAGCCAGGCCCGTCGGCTGGGATATGCCGTGGGGAATTTGTGGCCGGATTTATTTTTCACCGCTACTTTGACGACCAGGGTGTCCGAGCCGGCCCAGGCGTATTGCGTTGAAAGTTCCGCCGTTTCCTGTTGCAGCATGCGCAGGGTTCGATTTATGGTGCTGTCGAAATGCGCCGCCGTTGCGGTGATGCCAAGCTCGGCGCCATGCTTTTGCAGCAATTTCAGCATGAACACGTTTCCGCCGACAAAGTAATGCCTGGCAAAAGGCGTACGCGATCCGAGATTTCCCGGACGGTTGGAAATGACCACCGGATCGTCGATGCTCGGCATGTGGCAGTTCTGGCATTCGATGCCCTGGGTCCGGAAACGACTGTTCTTCCATTCCAGGTAAGGCGTCTGTTCCGGCGCCTCGCCGACGATCTGCCCGTTGTTGTCCACCGTCGGCGTAAACAGCGTGTGGCACGTGGCGCACAGCTCAGATTTCAATACCTGTTGTCCAAAGACGGGCGTGTAGCCGCTATTGTTTTGCATGGGTCGGGCGGGTGGATTCTGGTAAGGGCCGTAGATCAGGTGATCGTTTTCGATTACATAGTGTCCCGAAAAACTTTCGGGCTTGCCAAGGTTGCCGTCTTTGATTTGATGGCACGCGGTACAGCTCACGCCATCCATGGCCAGCGGATCGTTGTTCATCTGCTGCATAGAATAATATTCCTGCCCGGTAAAGTGAGCCTCTGTGCGTCCCATGGGTGAATGACAAGTGGTGCATTTGTCCTCGATGATCTGTTTGAATTCGGGATGCGCCGTCACTTCCGCCGACACTTTGGCCTGCCAGAAAGGGTCTTTGGTGGCATTGCCCATCATTGTGGAGCGCCACAAGGTTGGCGGCGAGACGTCTTTGCCTTGCGAATCCCTTAGAACATTTGTATTCGCACCCCCTGCCGAATGACAGGTGGCGCAATTTCCGGAACCACTGAACAATGTGGATGTATTGGTTGGCAGGTCTTGGGCATAAATAGCGGCGCATGTCGTTGATGCCCAAACAATGAGAAAGGCTTTGTTCATTTTCATTTCAAGCTCCCTTTTAATTTGTAAAGTGTATGCACTACTTAATTCATTCACAAATTCATAATGGTGCAGGAAAATATATTTCTTTGTTTGGCATAAATCGATGAATACATGCTTTTACAAAGCGACATGAATTGGGATATAAAGCTGCATGGAAGTAACATTTTGACCTTTGTCAGTAAATTCCAATGTGCCGCCATGAGAACGGATGATTGATAAAGCCAGGGTCAACGCATAATTATCCTCGGGCCTGGTGAACAGGTCGAAATGATTCTTCTTTTTTTCTCCGGTCTCGCTACTAATATTGTGCAAATTGAAAGATATACAGGTCTTGTCTGATTTCTTGCGAAAGACAATCTCCAACAGGCCCGGCGAACCAACGCCGTGAATGAGGGATTGAAGAATTCTGCTTATCGCAAATGTCATTTTATTCGCGTCCAGGTCCATGTGGGGCAATCGATTTGGAAATAAATATTTTACTTCTATGCGGTGTTCCCGACTGTTGATCTCGACTATACATTGTTTGATAATTTTAACAATATCTGATTTCTTTTTATTTAATTTTTTCGGAAAAGCCAAATCCTTCAGGTTGCCCAGGTGTGAGCCTAAATGCTCCAGCCTTGCCAGAAGAATTTGTGCGGAAAAGGTATCCCCTTTCGAATTGGATTCGCTTGTCGTAAGGGCCCGGCCTAATCCCAGGCAGGCCTCGTAATCGACCATGATTTCGTGATTGACGACATCGAGTATACCTGAAATTTCCTTCAGGGAAGTGAGGCGGCCTTTTTCGTTTTGTGTCTTTATCAAACGGTCGGACAGGATGCCAGCAATCACTCCGACAGTCCATAACAAGGCAATCTCTGAGATATTTTCAAAAAGCTTTGGGGCGCTACCCGACAGGTGCAGGATCGCGTGCGGCAAATATATAATCGACACGATCAGAGAGAGGAGAACGGCTCCCCGTTTACCGTTCCAGAATGCTGCCAAAAGTACGGGCAAAAAATACAGCTTTGTTAAAAAGATATGTAAAAAACGCCAGCCGCCCGCCTGCTGATTAAAAGTCATGTAATGAACCGCACTGATAAGCAGGGCAAGCCCCACCGGTAAAAGTATGGCAATTCTGTTGTTCTTTTGCCAAGTCGTGAAAAATGCCCATTTTTTGCGATTCAAGATATCGTCCGAATTTTTTAAAAATTTTGCCAAAGCTTTTTTAAACTTTCCGTTCTGGCATGACTCCGGCTCGGGTTGTGCTCGTAGGAACTTGCAAATTTTACTGCTAAAGTTCAAGCGTTTTCTCGCCGAATCTCTCTGTTGCCGGGGATACGCCCGCAAAAAACAGTCAAAGGGAATGAGCTTTTCCAAGACCCACTCCCTTTTCTGTCTGGTTCAACCTACACGGCATTCGGACCTCGTTCGCCTGTGCTGATACGTATAGCATCGATCGCTTCCGTGATGTATATTTTGCCGTCGCCTTTTAAACCGGTATGCGCTTTTGTCTGGATGGTCGAAACAATTTCCTCGACCAGTTCATCCGGACAAAAGAGTTCAATCTTGACATGGGGTATATGATCAATCAGATCATCTTCTATTGAATGCCTGTCTGTAATACATTTGCCTCTGCCGCATCCCCGTACATCGATAACGGTGATGCCGGTTAATTCTTTTATTTTATGCAGCGCCAAATTTACATCACTCAATTTATGGGGCTTGATGTATGCAATGATGTGTTTCATTTTCTTCTCCCAGGATTAAATCCTTTTTCTGTTTTCCATGCTTAATCCAACTGCGCTTCTACAGATATATCAATGGCAAAGTATTTGTAGATTGCCGGGATAACCAGCAGGGTCAGAATCGTTGAGGTGACCAGACCGCCGATGACCACTGTGGCCAGTGGGCGTTGCACTTCGCTGCCCACACCGGTTGAAAATAATAATGGAATCATTCCCAATGCTGCCGCAAGGGCGGTCATCAAAACCGGGCGCATCCTCATCAGGGCGCCTTGAATACTCGCTTCATCCAACGACAACCCATTTTTTACAAGTTGATTGATATAGGTTACCAGCACAATTCCATTTAGCAGAGCTATGCCAAATAGAGCGATGAAACCAACTGACGCCGGTACGGAAAGATTTTGTCCAGTGATCCACAAGCCAACCACTCCGCCGACCAGCGCTAAGGGAATATTCAACAGAATAAGCAGGGTATTCTTGAGCGAGTTGAAACTGGAGAAAAGCAGAATAAAAATGATCAGTAAAGTAACCGGCACAACCACAGCCAACCGCTTATTAGCCTCCTGTTGCAGGCGAAACTGCCCTTCCCATGATAATCGATAGCCGGGCGGCAATTTAACCTGGCGATCAATAGCGGCTTGCGCTTCCGAAACGAAACTACCGATGTCACGATTAACAACATTGCACTGAATGTTGATAAATCGCTGATTGTCTTCGCGCATGATCTGACGCGGCCCTACCACTTCATTGATAGTGGCTAACTGGGCCAGTGGAACATGGATTCCGTTGGGGGCTTCAATCAGTAATTCACCAATCGCTTCCGGGCTATTGCGGAAGGGTTCATCGAAACGCACAAAGATATCGAAACGACGAATCCCCTCAAAAATCTGCCCGGCTTCACTTCCACCAACAGCAGTGCGGATCACCTTTTGTACATCTTCTACATTGATCCCGTAGCGGGCAATTGCATGACGGTTAATGCGAATTTGCAGTTGCGGCCGACCGAAAATTTGATCCGCCTGAACATCCGCTGCGCCGGGCACACGTTGTAATACATTCATAATTTTATCTGCATTTGATTTGAGTCCCTGCAAATCCTCCCCATAAAGTTTGATGGCCAACTCGGCTTTAATCCCGGAAATCAATTCATCCACTGTGGCCTGTATCGGCTGGGAAAAATTGAGCAGCACACCAGGAATTTCGTCAATTTCTTTGCGGATCAGTTGCACCAGTTTTTCCTGATCTCCGCCGGTACGCCACTCTTCACGCGGTTTCAGAATCACAAATGCTTCTGTATTATTAACCGGCTCGGAATGCGCCCCCACCTCGCCACGGCCAACCCGTGATACCACGCCGGTTACTTCCGGAATTTTCATCAGGCGCCTTTCCACCAGCATAGTTGTTTCAGTACTTTTCTTTAACGAAATTGAAGGGGCCATGGTCATTCTCACCAACATAGTACCTTCTTGCAGGGTCGGAGTAAATTCTGAACCCAGGCGTGGATAAATAAGCAAACCAGCAATAATCAGAAGGCCGGCTAAAGCCATTGCCAACCCACGGCGCTTTACAGAAAAAATGACGATTGGTTTGTAAATTTTTGACACCAGCCTTACAATCAATGGTAGATGTAATTGGCCCTGCTTCTCTTTCCTTTTAGAACGCCGCATCAGCAAAGACGCCAGGGCCGGGGTAAAGAAGACACCAAACACCAGAGCCCCAACCATTGCGATGGCAATAGTGTAAGCAAGGGGACGGAAAGTTTTTCCCTCTACTCCATTGAGCGTAAAAAGCGGCAGGAATACAACAATGATGATCATAATGGCAAACGTTATGGGACGGATGACTTCCAAACAAGCCCGGGCAATGATATGCACTATGGGCTCGGAACCATCAGAGCCGTGCAGCATTCTGTCGATGTTCTCAACAATGACTACACTTCCATCTACCAGCATCCCGATGGCAATGGCAAGTCCGCCAAAAGACATGAGGTTGGCAGAAATGCCGAAAAAACGCATCCCAATAAAAGTAAATAATACCGAAAAGGGGATGGCTGTTACCACCACAAGGCTTGGCCGAAAAGCGCCGAGAAAGACAAACAAAATGATAGCGACGAGTACAATTCCTTCCAACAGGGCATCCCTGACCGTACTCACGGCTGCTTCGACTAGTGTTTTTTGCTCATAATAGGGTTTTATCGTGATTCCTTCCGGCAGTTGCTTGTTTATTTCTTCCAGTTTTTGATCAACGGCTTCGATCACCGTAGAAGAGTTGCTACCATAGAGTTTTACAATCATTCCAGCGACAATTTCTTCATCGCCATTACGTGTTTGCACACCGCGGCGTATGGCGCCGCCGGTGCGAATATCGGCCAGTTGTTTCAAGAAAATCGGCGTGCCATTTTTGGCTTTTATGATGATGTTCTGCAAATCTTCAATAGTAGATGCCAATCCTAGAGAGCGAACAATAAATTCTTCGGCGTTTTTTTCTATAAACTGGGCGCCAACATTGAGATTATTCGCTTCAATTTTTT
>JAACEJ010000661.1 GCA_011682565.1 Actinomycetota bacterium
AGACTTGAAGTCGGTATGCAGGCCGATTTTGTTGTTTTGAATGTATCGGATTATAAACTTTTGCCCTATCACTTTGGGATGAACTTTGTTGATAAGGTCGTCAAAAAAGGAAATATTGTTTTTAAATCTGGAAACGAGATTCATGACAATGCGATTATCAAAATATAAAGTGCTGAAATACTTTGGACTGTTTGCCTTTATCGCTGTGCTTCTGGCCGGTTGTACAAACGACAAACCCCTTCCGAGTGGCTATGAACTATTACCACGCGAAAACAAAGGCGATGTTCTGGTAAAAACTGTGCGCGCAAATAAAGCATCAACTTATTGGAAAACACCAACAGCCGGATCCAGGAATACACTTTTGCTTGGCTCTTATGATCACGTGAAATCTTTTATCGCCATGCGTTTTTTGACTTATTCCATCCTTGATACACCTTCTGTAAATTCCGCTGTCGTGCGATTAACTCAAAATTATCATATCGGCGATGGAGATTCTATTTCTGTGTCTGTTTATCCGATAAATTCGGATCACTCCTGGGTGGAGGCAGAAGTTCTGTGGAAAGAGATTAAAGATCAATTTATTGCAGATTCACTTGTTGCCCGCTTTAAAGTCGCCCCTATTGATAGTGGAATCATAGAATTTCCTCTGGATTTGGCTCTGGTCAACCAATGGGTTTCGGATCAATTTAACGACGGCATTGTTATGATTTTTGATAATGCGGATTTTATGGCCGAATTATATTCTTCCAATGCATCGAGCAATTGGGCAAAGCTGCACGTTACATATACGAAAAAGGACGGTACGCCTGATACAACCGACTTGGATGTTTTGAGTGATGCAAGCCTGTTGCAATTTGAATCTCCAACGCCGGAGTACCAACTTGATGAGCAGGTTGATAAATTATTAGTGGGAAATTTGACAGGGTATCGATCCATTATTGATTTTGATCTTTCGGGAATACCCCAAAATGCAACAATTCATAATGTCCTTTTAAATTTACATATTGATGGAGAAAATAGTAATACGAGAAGCTTTGGGATGCGTATAAAAGCAACGCCGATCCTCAATGATTCACTGGCATATCCGGAGAATTTGCAATTTGCCACTGATTCCAAAGCTGCTGTAGATGTTGCGCTCAGTTCGTTGCAGCAGTTTGATTTTTCTTCTGCGAATGCAATGCTTGCCATGAACACCATTTTTCAAGGATGGGTTTCCGGGCAGTTGCAGAATTACGGCCTGGGTTTGCTTCCCGCCGATGCTGGATTGAATGCGTCGAAAATGAGCTTTTATTCCGGCTTTGCCGATTCAAGTCTGGCGCCAACGGCCCAAATCACTTATTCTGTACCACCGTCCGGTAGATTCGATCCCTAAAACTTTACTAATACCAATCAAATTCGATTTACGTTGTAATGAAATGCAGGATATATTTCAGGTACAATTATGATGAAAAAACGTTTTAACCAGATTATCCCGATTTTAATACTATTCGTGGCATCCGGCTGTTTTGCAGATTCTTATTATTCTGCGTTGGGCCTTGGTATGCCGAGGTATTTTGTTTCGCCAAAAGCAGTGGGCATGGGCGGCGCAGGCATCGGCGTTGTCGATCGTTTTACATTAAACGCAATGAATCCTGCTGCGCTTAATATTGGTAATATTACAACGGTCGCCGTCGACTTTCATTATGAGAATGTTGAAAATAAATATGACGGTAATAAAATTACAACCCGAAATGGGAATGCGTCCGGTTTTAGATTTGTCGTGCCATTAAAATCTTATCTGAAAATGATTATGTCATTGCGTCCTCTGTCTGCTTCACGATATATTTTTCAAAAAGATTTTAGCAACGATTATGTTACTTACAATCGACTTGTACGAGGGAGTGGAGGATTGAACGCTGCGGGGCTCGGATTGCAATATATTATCATGCCCGGTCTGGCTGTTGGTGGTGTCGTTAACTTTAATTTTGGCAGTTATAATGAAGAGTGGAAAACCAAATTTTCCGAACCCGGGTATCAAGATTCTAACGACAAGATTAACAGCCATCTGTGGGGTGGCGGACTCCAGTTAGGCGTACTTTTCAATCCAATTAAAAATCTTGGCTTTGGCGTTATTTATCAAAGTTCCAGTAATCTTCGCACCAACACACAGACAGAGTTTGGTACTGAAGGGATGATTGAATCCGAGACAATTCATCTTTCTTATCCCTCGTCACTCGGTGCGGGCGTATCTTTTAGGCTTTCCAAACTGGTGCTTGCGGCGGACTTTTTTACCCAATTCTGGAATAAATATACAGTGGCCGGAAAAGATATAAGCAATTTTGCTGCTTTTAAGAGATATGGCGGTGGGATGGAATATAAGAATAGCAGCGACCCACTCGCTGCTTACGGCAAAAAGATTTCCTATAGGCTGGGTGGGTATTTCGCACAATTGCCTTTCAGGGATGTTGCCGGGAATGCCATTAAAGAACAGTTTATAAGTTTTGGCTTTGGTCTCCCGTTTCAGGGAAATCAGGGACGTGTTGATGCGGCAATGGAAATTGGCAAGAGAGGATTCTCAGCACAAATGAATTCTCAGGATTTTATTATCCGCATTACCGGCAGCGTAACCGGTGGGGAGTTGTGGTTTCAGCGACGGCATCAATAATAAAAAATAAAACTTGCATTTTTGAGGCAATTTAGCTAAGATTGAGCCTGAAAAATTAATTTTTATTATGAATTCGTTTTTTTGCTTTTAATTTCTGGACAACGCAAGGAGGAGAGAAAAGTGTTTGCTAAAAAGAATCTGCAAAAGACACTCACAGTTGCAATTATTCTCGGTTTTGCAATAATGCTTGCCGTCACTCTTATGACGGGATGTGCAACAACAGGCGGCCAGCAGCAAACCTTGAG
>JAACEJ010000662.1 GCA_011682565.1 Actinomycetota bacterium
GACGGCGTGGGCCCAATCCTCCATGGACGGCCAATAATATTGCCTTAGGGGAGTTCGGTTCCCAAATATGGATATCCAATTCCAATCCGTCCATCGTTCTTAAAACATCCAACCGTGTTTCTGAAAATCTCATGACGCACCCTCCTAAAGTCGGTATCTTTTTATTCCGCAAAAAACATAAACTGGATATTTGCCATAAGGAATTTACCATAACCCGTTCCAGGCTGATCACCTTACGTCCACTGGATGGACATTACTACAAGCCCTAAAATTACTTTCGCTGACCGCCATAAACTCGCTCATTCTTCGCTCAAACATCATGGCGGCTTAACCGCTACTGTAATCAAGAGCTTGTAAGCAAAGATCCATAACGCTCCGGTAAGGCAATCGGCCTTCCACTGGCAGGTGTGGCAAATCCGTAGATGTTCTTTGCAAAAATAAAATTGTTATGATTTAAAAAATATACTGAGGAGGGGCAGATTATTCTAATTGTACACCATATTTTAATAATATGTCCTGGGCGGTGATTTTTTCAGGTGTGCCGGTTGGCTTGAGGACATTACGCCCACATAGAATAAAGACTTCATATGCATCAAAGATTGCATAGCGCTCATGATCAAAGATGATCAGTTTATTACCATTTTCTTCTTTTACTTTCTCACGGAATTTTCTGATTCCGGTGTTCTTACCTTTTATCTCTAATTTATCTTGGCTGTCCATCCAGTCTCTGAAGGCGGTTGTCAGTGCCATAACAAAAACTGTGAGATATGCGTGTACCATGAAGCCGGCTTTTGTGTTTACAGGAGGTCTTTCGATGAACCATGCCTGTTTGGCTTCTCTGAACAGGGAATTTTCAATTTCACTTCTGGCATCATATCTGTCATATACATCTAATGGCTTATCAACAGAACCATTTGTGAGAATCACCATGGTTTTAGAATCAGGATTGTTGGCCTTGAAAGGGTCATGATGAACTACTACAGCATTAATAGGGTTGGGGACAAAGGTTTTGGAGTTCTGATGGCTGCCATTGCCAAGCGGACCGTAGAATTCTGCAGTGGTTAAATTTTTAAGACCTTCTACACTCCAGTGGTCTGTCACCTTTATTTTGTTTTTACCGGCACCTATGGTGCGTATTTTGTCTCTATTGCAAAGATTGCCTGTGCCAATACAATAGAGTGCATCCTGATAAACATTCATGTTGGCTTTTGCCGGGATAAAAAAGGTAATGTCCTTAGTGTCGAGCCACCATAGAAAAATGCCGTCTGTAAATCCCCGATCAATGGCAAGGGAAGATATTTTTGCATGCTCACCAAGATTATCAATGGCCTGCTGAACTACCTCCTGGGCAAGATTTATATCGTGAACTTCAATTGTAGTAAAACGCATGGATAGAGGAAGACGGCTATTTGGATCCCAAACTACCCATATTTTAAATCCAAAAACCGTTTCTAAAACTCTTCTGATACGCTTTTTTCGAAGTTTTAGTTCTGGTGGCTTATCTTTTGTTACCTTGCCGCATCCTTTACATTTTTCTGTGGATTCAATCTGTGAAGCATCAAGCAGGGCATGAATAGTTTTAGGAAAAAATTTGTGATCTGCAAAAATTGATATTCCACGGTTAAACATTTTTTCAAGGGTTGATGCTACTATAGATATCAAAGTATCTCTTATGAAATCACAAGATACAGGACCGCGTATGGGGACAGGCTGTTTCTCGTCATTCACAGGTTTTTTACAGCCCCGATTGCAAGTGCCTTCTTTTATCTCTCTGCCGTTAAACCCGACGATACGCATAAGGGACTGGCTTGAAAGGATAACAGGATCCATATGCCAGAAGAACTGCAGACCTGCTACAATACGCATCATGTAAACGAAGATGATACGCATGAATGGTACAGGGCTGTTTCTTTTTTTTGCCTTTGGTTCAAGCCTGGTGAACAAAGAGGTAAACCCGAAGCGATCAAGAAAATAAAAAAATTCATCAAACAGTCCAGCTTCGCCAAGACCATAAACTTCCGGGATATCTTTACCCTCGGCAAGCTCTTTTGCAATACCGGCCTGGTCTCTGCTGGCCGTGTGCCAGGCAAGTCGGTTTGCTATGTTTTTTGATGCCTCCTGTTTCTTGTTCATGAGATTATAGTTATCAGACAATAGAGCCTATGTCAAATCATATATGTTTATAACTAACTGAAATAACAACAAAAAATTGCTCTCAAGACGATGAATTTAACAGATTTTATGATGTCGGCATAGGAGGGGGTATATGCTATTGCTCAGATAGTTATCAAACAAACTGTTACAGTGGTTATTTTGCCTATTTTAAAGGATCTCAAAAAAACGGTCAAAATTCGAAAAATTCATTTTTGGGAAATATTTTTTTATTTTTTTACATCCTATGAAAATATAAAATACTTTATACCAACCACAACTGCCAGTGGAGATCCGGGTTAGTGCAAATTATTAAAAAATTAAACCTTATGGCAAATATCCAGAGTTTATATTTATGCCTTGAAAATAAATTATAATAGGGTAGAATCAACTGCTTACATTGAATAATCATGAGGTGTTGATATGAGTCTGCTTTCTATTTTCAGCCTGGCCATTGCCTTGTTCGTCCTTGCAGCAACTCCTGGTCCAGGCGTATTTGCCACAATTTCACGATCCCTTGCCTCGGGTTTTGTTCCATCCCTTGGCGTGGTTGCAGGAATTGTAACCGGCGATATTATTTTCCTTTTATTTGCCATTCTGGGGATGTCCGCCATTGCCCAGATCATGGGGAACTTTTTTGTAGTGGTCAAGATTATTGGCGGTATCTACCTTGTTTTTCTCGGGATTAAAATTTGGATGTCGGAACCTGTACCGGTTCATAAGATCAATGGA
>JAACEJ010000663.1 GCA_011682565.1 Actinomycetota bacterium
GATTCATTTCCATTATCCCGGCTGATGGACATTGCCGAGCCATCTTTCAGGTCTAATTTGAATACGTCAAAATTCCCGTTTTCATCAGAACAATAGAGTAAATTTCTTCCGTCGGGTGAATAAGCCGGAAAACAGGCATCGCCTGAGATATCAACTAAAGTTTTAATCTGATGATTATTGATGGAAAATTCTTTGATGACACTTTGGGTGCCTGAGAATTCAGAAACCCGGTTTGCATCAAAATTATCCTTCCCCATCAAATCCGGGATGGAGGTAAAAACAATTGAATGTCCGGTGGGGTGCCAACAAGGTTGAATGTTCGAGGAGCCGTCACTTACAAGAATTTCAGGTCCGGGCAAATAGACCTCGCGGTCAACAATACTTCGTCCGTCACACTTTATAAGAATTAAACTGATAAAAAAAAGAGACAGGAATTTGAAAGGACCTAAACATTTGCATTCTTTACGATTATTCACCACCCAACCCTCTCTCAAAGAAATCCAGCGTTTCAAGAAAATTAAACGCATAACGCGCAACAGCTATGCCAAAAGAGGCTGTACCCTCCGGCTATTTCAGAAGCCTCATCTGTACACCATTTTACGTATTAAAAATACACAGGCCGGCAAGCTGTTTTATCCCCTTACATTTTCGGACTTTACGATTATGGATAAAATGAAATGCAAATTGAATTTGAGGCAGGAAAAAAGGGCAAGCACGTTTTCAGGATGCGCTGTAAATCATTGTACAAAAAAAACATAATGTGTTTCAAAATGGAACAAAAGATATTCATTTCAATACATAATTCTTTTTCTTTTCACGTTTTTCCGTATCATTCGAACCAAAATAGAAAAAGCGGTTCAGGAGTTTGACAAAATTACTCCATTTTCTGCCTTCTTCGTGTTCACGTTCATAAACTCTTTCAAATGCGTTGAGCTTTGAATCGATTTCATCGGCATAGTACAAAATAAAAGCTTCCCTGGTCATTGGTTCAACAGGCGATCCATGTTCTCTGCTTCCCTGGTGCGTCAGGATAAGATGCAGCAATTGATTTTTCAAATCCGGGGGGAAATCATCAATGTCTTCTATTTTTGAAGCAACATAATGAAAGCCGATAGCGATATGACCATGCAGCCGCCCTTCATCCGAATAATCAATGTAACCTTTCGTTTCATATTCAGTAATTTTGCCAATATCATGCAAAAGTGCCCCAGCCACGGCCAAATCACGGTTAAGCTTTGGATATAGTTTACACAAATTTTCAACAATTTTTGTAACAGCTAAGGTATGGACGATCAGCCCTCCCTCATAGCAATGATGCCAAAGCTTCCCCGCGGGCGTTTTTTTAATCTGAGATTTAATTTCCTCATTCATGAAAACATTCTTCAAAAGAAGACTCAAATGCTCGTTTCTTACATTCTTGATAATTTCATAAAATTGCTCTAAAAGCTTCTCTTCGTTTTCGTTTGCTTTGGGTATAAAATCATCAAGGTTCAACTTGTCGCTGACTTTTGCCGGACGCGCGCGCTCGATGGACAGATGAGGCCTGCCCTTCCAGTCGATCACAATGGCACGAATTTTAGCGGGCTCGCCTTCTTTGATTTGCTTATATGTCTCTTCAACATTATCCCATAAAGAGCCGAAGATTCGCCCCGATGCATCTCCCAGTTCGAGCGCAAGATAAAAACCATTATCATTCTTTTTGCTTCGCAACTCCTTGCTGCGGACCATAAAAAACTCGGTGATCTTTTGTCCTGGTTTCAAATCGCGGATCATTTTCACTTTCATTTCCTGCAATGCTGCCGGGCAGCTTATTTTCTCTTTCTTTTTGAACTTCGTGTTTTCTTACCTGGTTGATGCTGTGTATCTTTTCGCCGATCAAAACCTCTTCGCGAGTCTTTTTCCCTGTCAGAACTCGCATCGTTTGCTCCATTGTCGGCGGCTTTGCCCAAGCTCGAAGGAACTGTTACAGAAGGGACGATGGTATTGTAAGGAGTGTCTATTACTCCGCCACCCACAGGATGCCGATAACCCGTTGGCAAAGGAGTCTCAGAATTGTCATCCGTGGAATATCTCGCATCGTAATTTTCGTCTCCCTCCCACCACGCAGACTGGGTATAAAAATACCAATTGTAATCATTCATTGCTGCATCAGGCAAAACCGGATGATCGAAAAGCTGTGATTCCTGATGGCATTCCATGCAGTTGTCAGATGCCCGAATGCTCATTGCTTCTCCCAAGCCGGAATCATCTTCGACAAGCGGGTGACGGAAAGATGTATAACACCCGCCAAAGTAAGCCGGCAGAAAGATTACAAAGAAAAAAATGAGAAAATAATGTCGCATACAAAATTACCTGGAAAAATTTTATTTGACAGAACCATAGTACACAAAGCGCAATATTCGTCGAACATCAGGCCGGTTATCTTTTTTTGCCAGTAAATTCTTAATATCGAATTCCAAATAAATTCGAGTGGTTATAGCCCATTTAAAACCTACATTCAAAAAACCTTTCCCATTATTCGCGCCTCTGATTTGATCATCATTGGTGGCAAAATCATACTCGGCAACAAAACCAAGGTCACGAGTTATGAGCATATCGGTACCCATAAAAATCGTCGGATCCGTGTCACCATCGCTGTGCTCCAGACTGTAGCTCATACCCGCGTGAAGACCAATTTTCCACAATGAAGCGTATCCTTTGGAAACGACGGCGTAAAATCCTCTTGACTTGACCGAGTACCTGTCTAACATCGTCTTTTTAGGATCCAGGGTTCTTTTTACACTGTCCGGAACATTATAGTTATCCCGTCTCCAAAAAACACCATATCCCTGCCCATCGTATCCAAGCGACAAAGCGGGCATAACAAGATTTTCTTCAACAAC
>JAACEJ010000664.1 GCA_011682565.1 Actinomycetota bacterium
CCTCCTCATACGCATGGTTCAGTTCCGTGCCGGTGGTTAGCCGTTACACGTACCGGATTGTCCGGCTTGCCTATATTAGCTTTGCTTGGCGCACCCATTTTCTTTCCTTTCAAGATCTAAAATGGTATAATCTGACGATGAGAGTCATTTCCGGGGAAATCGAGCCCCATCCGAGAGAATGAGACTTTGCAAGAAAACGATTATGGGCAAAGCCATTACAAAATCTATCATTTAGCTGTTGATTTTAATGCTTCAAATAAATGTTGTATCTTTTGCTCTAGTCAAATTCTTTTTCACTGAAAACATCGGCACTAAAAACATATATTTTTGTATTCTTATCTTTCCAGGCATCGTGCGGCAGCCCCGCCTTCATGCAGGTATGTTCGAGAAAAGTATCGCGATCCCAGTTGTATTCTGTTGCAACCTGCGGGAGCAACAGACCACTGCTTATTCCATTTTCAAGCATAAGGCCATGAACACCCACCTGAATTTCATCAACCTTTTCAATTTTACGCAGAGGTGTCAAAACTGAAATTTCAATTTCCAGATCCTTTACCTCATCAGGCTGGACAGGATGAAAGCGTGGATCGTGCAATGCAGCCGCTTCCGCCATTTCGATTATGGTCTCCAATAACGGTTTCATTGCGCGCACATAACCGATACAGCCACGAAGGTCGTCATTCTTGTGAATGGTTACAAATGCGCCTCGCTCTTCCCGGAATAGCGGATCATCAAATTCAAAGGAAGGATGTGGTTTCCCGGCTGTTGCTTTTTCAATGGTCTCTCTGGCAACTCGCAACAGTGTTTTTTTCTGTTGCCGTGTTAAACCGGATTCGGTTCCTTGCTCTGCTGGCATAATTCCCTCTATAAAATGCTTTCATCAAAAACCTGGGTTCGATAAACCCAAAACTCGGCACCCTTTTTCCAGGCATCCCGTGGAAGTCCCGCCTTTCGGCACAAACTGTTCATTTCCTCCTCGATGCTCGTCCACCCGGCTTCAGTGGGGACTTCGGGAAGATAGGTGGCCGCATGACCATTCTTTCTCATAATGATGCCATCCTCGCCCATTTTGAATTCATCCAGACTGTTGATTTTGTACACGTTCGTCAAATAGACTGAAATTTTTATCTTGATTTTATCTAGCTCGGATTTATCCAGAGGTGGAAATCTCGGATCCTGAAACGCAGCCGCCAGCGCCATTTGTGGCACCAGTTTATAAAGCGGTTCATCGGATTCATGGTGTCCGATACAGCCGCGCAACATGCCGTTTTCGGTGATGGTTACAAAAACACCGCGTTTCTCTTTCATCGCCTCGCAGGTCGGTTTAAAGCGGGGAAGCTTTCTTTTCAGCAGGTATTGCTCGATTGAATTCCTGGCCATTTTTAAAAATTCTTTTTGAACATCCAAAGGTAGCGGCTCATATTCGACGTGATCCGCGGCCGTTTTTTTTGAGGAAAATACCGCAACAGCGCCATATCCAACAATGTAGCCTTGGCGTTTTCCGGTTACATCGCCGGAATTGGTGTGCGCCAAAAGTTTTGCCTTGTTTGCACCGAGCAACTTTGCTGCGGTTTCCATAATCACAATGGGCGCCCCGCCGCACGCAGAATATTTTTCCTGCAACAATCCTTCGCATAGTTTCTCAGGATTCAACTTGGTTGCCGCAGCAAGCGTGGCAGCACTCACTTTTTTGCACGCCTCATAAGAATAGCCGTGGTATAAATCCGAGCTGGCGATCAGCAGAACCTTTTTCCCCTTGACCACTTTTGCCAGCGCTTTGCCGATTTTTTCACACATCGGCCAGTCATATCCGCCGACGACAATGGGCAGGATTTTGACATCAGGAAACAGGATTTGCACGAACGGCAATTCCACTTCCACAGCATGTTCGGCGCGATGCCCCAGTTCAGAAAACTTTACGACATCACAGTCTTTGGCCAACTGTTGCGCCGTATTTTTGTCAATATACAGTATTCCCAAAGGTGTAGCATACCCATCACCCGGATAAAGTGTGGCGCCGTAAAATGGATCGCGATGGCTGGGGGCAATGACGACAACAAGATCATATTTTTGCTTTGCGACCTGACGGTAAGCATAAGCGGCAGTTTGTGCAGAATATTGATAGCCGGCGTGGGGTACCTGGATTCCGATGATTTTTCCGTTTAGCGGTTTGGCTTTGGCGCTGTCGAGATATTTCTGAACATCCGCACGCAGAACATCCGGATCTTTGGGATAAAATGCTCCGGCAACAGCAGGTTGACGAATGTCCTCTGCGAATGAAATACGCAGAAAAACGCCTGAGAAAAAAAGGACAAAAGTCAAAACTGCAAAAGAACTTTTTTTAAATTTAAACATGACTGTTTGCTCCGCATTATTTAACAGAACATCAATGTCCAACATTTTACAATATACACACAAAAAATTAAAGAGCAAGTATTCTCTTGAAAAAATAGTATCTCATTCCCAGACACCTGCAATTTTCTGATGGCATTTCGGGCACTTGCCGTTTTTAATATTTATTTCGACAACCGAGTATCCAATTCGGCGGATGAGCAGTGTGTTACAACTTGGGCAATAGGTATTTTCGCCCGGATCGCCGGGGACATTTCCGGTGTAAACATAGTGGAGCCCCGCATCCAGGGCAATACGCCGGGCATTTTGCAAAGTCTTGATTGGTGTTGGCGGCAAATTTTTCAGCCTGAATTGCGGATAAAAGCGGGTGAAATGAATCGGCGTATCGGTACCCAATTCATTATAAATCCATTTGCTCAGATTGGCAAGTTCTGTCCGGTCATCATTTTGTCCGGGAATGACGAGGTAAACGATCTCTGTCCACATTCCCTCACTTTTTAAAAGCAGGAGCGTATCGAGAACAGGTTTGA
>JAACEJ010000665.1 GCA_011682565.1 Actinomycetota bacterium
GAAGCAATCTGGATGTCGACTAACGTGCTGTTTTATAAAGATCGCTTCGTCGCTCCGCTCCTCGCGATGACATGCTTTTCGACTTTTTACGAATGACTCATTAGATGAATAGAATATAAATTAATGGACAAAAGCTTTAGTAAAGCTGACACGATAATATGCCTGAACCAATCATAAAAATTCGCGATCTGCATACAAGTTACGGAGAACTAAAAGTTCTGAAGGGAATCAGCCTCGATATTTATGCCGATGAAACGCTGGTTATTCTGGGTCGTTCCGGGTGCGGCAAAAGTACATTGCTGCGCCATCTCATCGGATTGCAAAAACCGACTAGTGGAGAAATTTATATTAAAGATGTTGATATTGTTCGTGCTTCGGAAGATGAACGCGAAGGAGTGATGAAGAAAATCGGAATGCTGTTTCAGGGCGCGGCCTTGTTTAATTCCATGCCGGTGGGAGAAAATGTTGCCCTGCCGTTGGTGGAACATACGCCGCTGGAACCATCGACGATTAGTATCATGACGAGGATGAAGCTCGATCTTGTCGGGCTTGCCGGATTTGAGGACTTTATGCCCTCGCAATTATCCGGAGGAATGAAAAAGCGCGCAGCCATGGCGCGTGCCCTGGCCATGGATCCCGATATTTTGTTTTGTGATGAACCATCAGCCGGACTGGACCCCATTGTTGCCGTCGGCATTGATCATTTGATTTTGAAATTGAAAAAAGCCTTCAAGATGACCATCGTCGTCGTGACCCACGAGATGGCTTCTGTATTTTTAATCGCCGATCGCATTGCACTTTTGCATGAAGGTGAAGTGATTTTCCTCGGTACAAAGGAGGAAATGAAAGATAGCAAGGACCCGAGGATAGTCCAGTTCCTGGAGCGTCGGCCTGATGAAGAAGTTATTGATCGCGATAAACATCTCAGTGCGTTGGTGGGCGAAGGCTATATTTCATAAATGACAAATTCGTAAAAAGTCGAAAAGCATGTCATCGCGAGGAGCGGAGCGTGAGTTTACCCCGAATTATCGGGGAAACGATCTTTAGAAAACAGTACGTTAGTCGATATCCATATTGTTCCGCTCGCAATGACATTTTCGGACTTTACGAATGACTCATAAATGGATAAATAATTCAAAGGATACTCATGGAATATAAATCGAGTGAAATAAAAGCGGGAATTTTTATTCTCCTGAGTGTGGCGCTTTTTATCGGATTTTTGGCCGTTATCGTGGGGATGAATTCCTGGACGGAAAAGGAAACTTTTCGTGCACGGTTCACCTATGTTGGTGGTATCGAAAAAGGATCGATTGTGCGCTATGCAGGATTGGAGGTCGGACGTGTGGTTGGGCTAAAGTTACCTGGCGGCGATGACCCCAGGGTAGAACTGCAATTGGAGGTGAAAAAGGATACGCCGATCCGCCAGGACAGCAAGGCTTTTATCACAACTATTGGCATTATGGGTGCATACTATCTTGAAGTGACTGCCGGTTCTCCCGATGCTCCCCGCATTCCCTCGGGCGGATTAATTCCTTCAAATGATGTTCCCGGTTTTGCCCAGATGTCGGGTCCCGCTGCCTCGGCTACAGAACAACTTTCCGAGCTTTTGGCTCGCCTGAATGATGTCCTCAATGATGACAATAGAAAAAATATTTCGGATATGATCGCTGCATTTAACCACATGGCGGAAGTTACTGCGGATAGTATGGGTTTGGTATTCACACACCTGGATAAATTATCCAAAGAGCTGGAACAGATGACGGTTACCATCAGCACCATGCTGGTACAAAAAGACAGTTCCATCACCGGATCACTCACTGCGCTGGAAAATACTTTGAAGCAAAGCGAGGAATTAATGTCAAAATTGAATTCAGCTTTTGATGAAATGGATTATACTGTCGTGCAAAATCGTGATGCGTACAATGAGATCGTTAAAAATATGTCGGCAATTTCCAGGAATTTGCAGGACTTTACCCAGTCGATCAAAGAGCAGCCGTGGAGTCTTGTACGCAAGTCCGCACCGCCCGAGAGAAAACTGCCCTGATATGTAAATGATGAAACCTGATTGAACGAAAAAGTGGAGTTTTGTAATGAAGAAATATCTCCTGGGACTGGTCTCTGTCCTTTTGTTAATTTCATGCAGTCACGTTCCGGAAACACATTATTTTACCATTGATTATCCCCTGGTTCCTGCGGAAAACACAAATGGTCATGGTGTTCTGTGGGTGAAAAAATTCGATACAGATGATCTTTACTCTCAGGATAAATTTGTTTATCAGATTTCAGATTATGAAGTGAAATTTGATAATTATCGCCGCTGGGTTTCAACTCCGGCTGAATTGCTCACGCTTCAGGCCGTTGCGCATTTGCGTGCTTCCGGTGCTTTTGAACGAGTGACGATGGTGCCGCCGCGACAAAGAAATTGGTGGGTCCTTTCCTGCCGGATAAAAAAGTTTCAGGAAAATCTAAAGGGCGCCGACCATTCCGCACAAGTCGCCCTCTGGATTCAGGTGACGTCGGAACCGGGGCACAAAATACTCTGGTCAGAGTTGCTGCAACAAAATGTGCGGATTGAAGGTAATTCGGAAAATGCGATTTTAAGAGCTATGAGTGAGGCCGTGCAAAATGTGTTTAGTGAACTGGTTGAAAAATTGCAGGCCAGCATTTCATAAATCTTGAAAAACAGTTCCCAAGCGAACGTTTGCATAAACTCCCTCGTTTTCGCCGCAGTAGCAAAGTTTCCATCTGCAAAATAATCGGGTCCTTCTTCTCTGCCTTTTTCTGTGTGATTCGGAAAATTTGTTGTAGTATCTTTTGAAAAAATATATTAATTTCACCCCATTCCAATTAACGAATAAATGCATTTTTACAGGGCTTT
>JAACEJ010000666.1 GCA_011682565.1 Actinomycetota bacterium
GCTTATTTTGGAATTTAGTCCATCGCTTTTCGCCCACAATCCCGACCGATTTGCCGATTTGCGTCAATCTTCTATCCGCATTATCGGCCCTTAATGCCAGCCGATACTCGGCTCGCGACGTGAACATCCGGTAAGGTTCATCAATCCCTTTGGTTAGCAAATCGTCTATCATCACCCCGATATACGCCTGGTCTCTGCCGAGAACAATCGGTTCTTTGCCCTGCACTTTTCCAGCTGCATTTGTGCCAGCCACAATACCCTGTCCCGCCGCCTCTTCATATCCGCTGGTGCCGTTAATCTGCCCTGCTAAAAACAGCCCCGATATTTTCTTAGTCTCTAAGTTGTTTTTAAGTTGTATCGGCGGACAGTAATCGTACTCAATCGCATAAGCATAATGCAGTATCCGGGCATTTTTGGTTCCGGGCAATAATCTTAACATTTGTTCCTGAACGTCTTTCGGCAGAGAAGTGCTTATGCCGTTGCAGTAGATAGTCGAGTTTTTTTCGTCTTCAGGTTCCAAAAATACCTGATGTCGGCTCTTGTCAGCGAAACGCACGACCTTTGTCTCGATACTTGGGCAGTACCGCGGCCCGGTGGAGGTGATTTGCCCGCAGTAGAGCGGTGCGCGATGCAGGTTATCCCGTATTAACCGGTGTATTTTTTCGTTTGTGTAGGTTATCCAGCAGGGCATTTGCGGCCGATTTATTCTTTCGGTCATAAATGAAAAGGGCGCCGGTTCTTCATCACCATTTTGGACCTGCAGTTTGTCGTAATCGACGGTCGCCGCATCCAGCCGGGCGGGAGTACCGGTTTTTAGCCTTTTAACTTCCAGCCCTATATGTTCAATGCTTTGCGAAAGTTCATCGGCAGCCGGCTCGCCGAGCCGTCCCCCGCTGAACTGCTGGCTTCCTATGTGCATTAAGCCGCGAAGAAATGTCCCTGTTGTTAGAATTACAGTTGGAGCGTTATATACCGTCCCATCCCGGCAGCGCACCGCCAGCACCTTGTTATTCTTGGTGATAATCTCTGTTGCCATTGCCTCGATGATAGTCAAATTGGCGGTATGTTCGAGTCGGCGGCGGATATAATCTTTATACTTATACTTATCCGCCTGTGCCCTTGGCGCCTGTACAGCCGGGCCTTTCGAGCGGTTGAGCAGCCGAAACTGAATGCCGGTCGCATCTATCGCTTCACCCATCAGCCCGCCCAACGCATCCACTTCGCGCGCAATCTGACCTTTGGCTAATCCGCCGATAGCCGGGTTGCAGCTCATTTTTGCTATTTGTTCTTTGCGTATGGTTATAAGGCAAGTTTGTGCGCCGATTTTCGCTGCGGCATAAGCTGCCTCGGCGCCGGCATGGCCGGCACCTATAACAATACAATCAAAATCGTTTGTTTTCATTCCGTTAGACATCGCCAGTCAGTATAGCTTTTTGAACTTTTTAATCAAGCCTTGACAACTGATGTCGTTTCTCTAATACTATAGGTGGTTATATTGCAGAATCCGATAAGTTCAGGTTCTTATACAGAACCATATAACCCGTAGTTATTTGCCGAGATGGTAGGAGAATGAATGGAAATAGCGCATTCAGTCAATGGAGTACCTATACGACTGACCTATGAGAGATGGTATCACATTACTGAGAACCATGATGATTTGGCAAGTCATTTTCATGATGTACTTGAGGCAATCCAAATGCCGGATTTTATTGTTCGCGGAAATAAAGGTTCTCTAAAGGCAACAAGGAACAGTGGAAAGAAGAAGTGGCTTATCGTAATTTACAAAGAAGTATCAAAACGTGATGGATTTGTTATCACAGCATATTTTCTGGACACGAAACCAAAAGGAAAAATTACATGGCGACAATAACTACAAAACAGACAGAAGATTTCATCGGAAAATGTATGGCAATTGCTTCTGACATGGTAAAACTGCCGACCCACCATGTATGGTTGGACTACGACAAAGAGGCTGACGTGTTATATATGAGCTTTCGGAAACCTCAAAGAGCGACAAAAACGATGGAAACGGACGAGGATATCTTGATAAGAAAAGATGGCAAAGAAATCGTCGGCCTGACAATTATGAATGCAAGTAGCAGGTAGGGAATTAAAATTGGCAATTGCTAAACCATCGGAAGACGCGAAAATATTTTGGTTGATGATGTATGCAATAGAAGCATTCCGTGAAGTCATTTGGGCTTGTAACTATTTATTACAGAGCAGACCTCACCCATCAGACTCTATGTTTCGCTCCATAAAAACTTTGGTGTCGGCAGTTTGAAGCGGGATATTATCCCTGAACAGTACAAATCTCTCCACGATAGGTTAATGTTGGAGCGGGATAAGATCCATGCACACAGAGATAGTTCTGGCGTTCAGTCTTATATTGGCGAAGCAAATCAGGTTCGTCTTTTACGGCTTGAACATGGCTTCACTTGGTGCACAAGTACATATCTTTCATGTGAAGAGGATGAGATAATAGAAATTGGTAAGCTTTGCAGCCTTTTAATCAAACATCTTGATAAAGAAACCGATAAGTACCAAGAAAAGTGTTTACCACAAATTAGAGAACTGTCTGTGGGAGAATACCAACTTAACTTGGATAGTCAGAACAACAATCTTTTTATAAAAGTTGAAAGTGTACTCCCCCAGAATGATCAACTTGATTTGACGCCGTTATAAATTCTTTGGCTGGCATCGAACCAGCCGCTCCTGTGAACCGCGTGGAAGTCCCACGTCCACTGAATTTTTCGTTATGTGCTTTGAGAGCTTGAAATTGAAGACGATCCAGTCCGCCCGGCAGGTGAGCTCCGCATTAGATATAACAAAGAAAACATTTGACTTCAAAATAACTCGAGGATATAATAAATAGTT
>JAACEJ010000095.1 GCA_011682565.1 Actinomycetota bacterium
CACATTGCCGGGCCCGAAGGGGAAAACGAAGAACTGTACTATACATCGGCTTTGTTCAAAAAATCTCTTTCTTACGAGGGCATCAAATTGGTCACCAAGCTCACCTCGTCGCAAATATCCGGGCCGCGCTATGTGAGTGTTTTGTTGAGCCAGATAAAGCAATCCAGATATGTGGACAAGATCGTGTTGCTTGCTCTCGATCAGGCGTATTCGCAAGAAGGGCAGGTGCTTCCCGAGGCAACCCATCTTTATGTTTCAAACGAATATCTTGCTCACCTTTCGCAAATGTATCCCATGTTTCTATTCGGCTGTTCGGTTCATCCTTACCGCCAAGATGCTGCCGATGCCCTGTGGGAATGCGCAGCGCATGGCGCTGTTTTATGTAAATGGCTGCCGTCGTCCCAGTCTATTGATCCGACACACCCATTGTCACAGAAATTCTACCGCGCTTTGGCAGAATTAAAAATGCCGTTGCTCATTCACGTAGGGCCTGAGGAAACCATTCCCGGCGGGCTGGGAGAAAAGGACGAACTCTTGTTCAACGCAGCTTGTGGAAAATATGGAAAAAATCCGGGAGATGCCATTTCGATGGCGCTCGATGCCGGGGCTACGGTCATTGTGGCTCACAGCGCTACGCCGCTGGGTAAACTGTTCGACAAGCATAATGATTACTGGGAAAAAGTGTTTGCCAAACTTTTGAGCCGGGTTGAAAACGGAAATCCCCGTTCTTCGCTCTATGCCGATATTTCCGCTTTTTGTCTGCCCGGACGTTTCAAATACGTGCAACAAATCATTCCGCTTGCACACGAAATGCCGGATCGTTTTCTTTACGGCAGTGATTACCCCATTCCGATTGTTTCCTTTAAAAATAAAAGCATCGAGGAAATGCTCGATGCTTTTGGCTGGCTGGCCGGGCGCGCTTTGCCGATAAATGATTTCGATAAAAACTATCAGCTTCTCGAGCCGCATTTTCCAAAAGCAACCTTTACCGCCGCAGCAAAAGTATTGCGACACCCGCAAATGCCGCTCGTTCCTCTTGATCGCTATCGAAAAGAACTGGGGGTGAAAAAAAGGAAAAAGTTGTGGTTTTTGGGAGGGGATGAATAAATGAACAGAAATCATTTACAATCCCGGGTTCTGCATGCGTTACTTTTGGTTCTCGCAACAGGTCTGTTTTTGCCGGCAACACTCCTTGCGCAGAATTGCTTCGAGGACAAATTTCAAAGTCTGGAAAATTGGCGCATTTATGACCTGAGCGGCAAGAGCGCCCTCCAACTCGTCGAAGATCCGTCAGTCCCGCCGGGATATGGCCCCGAAGTACTGGACATCCGTGCGGATCATTCCCTGTTGCTGGTAAAAGATTACATTCTCATCGATGGGATGATCCGGGTATTGTGGGAAGACATGGAGCCTGAAGAATTCGATGCCGATGGTGTGATTATGGCGCGCGGGGAGAATCCTTTCCCTGATGAACATCTTCCTGTTCCAAAAGGCAAGGGGCACTATTGGGTGGAGCATGACAGCGATGCCGGGTTTCAGATCAAGCGTGTGGACAACCGGGGTCGTGAGACAGACCTGGCTCTTATTGATGGTCAGTGGCGCATTAATGGTAAGTGGAACAAAACCGGCTGGGTTTGGCAAAAGTTAGAGCTTCGCGGCAGTACGCTCAAGGCGAAATTCTGGTCAGCCGCCGACCAGGAGCCTGAGGAATGGCAAATTGAAATTAATGACGCGGCCTACAAGTTTGGCCGCATCGGCTTAAAACTCTTCTCGGGACACGCCCGCATCGCCTGTTTCCGCGCCGAGCAATATCCCTTACCCAAAGACGAAATTCGCGCCTATTTGCATTGCGAGAAATCTGTGTGGTCAAGCGAGGACCATCCACCCATCAGCGTCTATTTGCTCAGCAGCGGAAAGGGGTACAGGCTCACAGCCAATTTCACCCTGTTGGATGCCAACCGCAAACCTGTCGGGCAAAGTTCTTATCAGACAACTTTGGACAAAGCGGTCATAAAAGTCCCGGAAAGTTGGGACATTGCGGATTTGCTGTCGGGTGAGTACCTTGCGCGCGCTGAAATTGTGCGCGATGGCAAAGTAGTGGCCAGGGAAACGCTCCCCTTAAAGATCATCAGCACCCCACAAATTCGCGACAGGCTGGCGCAACTGGAACCGGGCAAATCCACACTGGACTCGGCTTTGCAGGCAGCCCGGAACGCCGGAGTGGATGCAGCCCCTGCACGGGTCACCCGGACCGTTCTGGACAATTTCATCCCATACACCTACCAGGATTTGCAATCGGGCGAAGTTGAGCGCGCCCAGCGCAATGTGGATTATATGGCAAGCGCCCTCAGCCGGTCACTCGTCGAACTCAAAGAGCAGGTCGAGGATTCCACCAAAAGATTGTCCTATCCGCGGCCATCTGTTTTCAATCTGACCATCAGGGACGGCGCTTTTTATCAGGGTAACCAGCCCGTCTTTCTCTCCGGCGTTATGGGTTGGGACGAGCCGGTGAACGACATCCCGAAAATGGCAGGCTACGGCTTTAATATCATTGAAATAGAAATTGGGCCGATGCAAACCCTCACGGGACCGGACGAAAAGGACGTAACCGATGCGTACATTAACAGCTTTGTACTTAAGGCACTGCGCAGCGCTGAACGCCACAACGTCCGCATTCCGATACTGGTGTCACCTCACTATTTTCCGCAGTGGGCATACAAACTGTATCCGGACGTCAAAACCTGTGGCCATGGATTCCACCAGTTCTGCATCGAGAATCCAAATGCCCGCCGCGTGCTGGAGCGACACCTGCGCTTTTTAGTCTCAAAAATTAAAGACGAGCCTGCACTCGGCAGCTATTGCCTGGCCAATGAGCCGGAGTTTATCGAGCGCTGCGAATACAGTCGTCAGAAATTCATCAAATATCTGAGAGCCACCCACGGCACAATCCAGCGCTTAAACGAACTCTGGGGAACAGATTTCGAGGATTTCGACCGGATTCAAATTCCGGAGGAACCCATCCGCAATGTAGCTATCCGATACGACTGGTACACTTTTCACAGCCGGCAGGTGACAGACTTTTTCGCCTGGATGAAGCGGATTATTCAGGAGGAAGATCCAAAGCGACCGACGCGCATCGAGTTCATGATGGGTGTGCTGAATCCGGCAGAGGGGAAATATGGCATCGACCGTGAAGCGTTGAATCGGCTCACCGAGATTATCGGTTGCGACCAGGGCACCAGTTATCCCGGCCGCGGTGAGTATGGCGGCAACTTTTTCATTCAATCCTTTTTTTACGACCTGATGAAATCCTTTCAGCCAAACAAACCCATCCTCAATTCCGAGTTTCACATCATTCGGGATAACGATCCGATTCACTATCCCGCCAACTATATCCGAACCGCCATTTGGGAGGCGGCGCTGCACGGACAAAATGCCTTTACAATCTGGCTGTGGTCGCGTCAGGACCGGGAAGCCTCGCATCGGCACAGCCTGATGACCCGGGCCGAGGCCACCGATGCTGCCGGACGCACAGCCCTGGACCTGAACCGGCTGGCAAAGTATCTGAAGGAATTTCCACGAGCCCAAGCAGATGTGGCGATCTTTTACTCGCGCACCTCAAAATTGCTTTCCAATGTCTACCTGCAATCCCTGCAGCGGCTGTATGAGGCGGTGAATTTTTTACATGCGCCCATCCGCTTCATTAGTGAGGATCAGGTTGCAGCAGGAAAGCTGCGGTCGTACAAACTTTTGCTCGTGCCGCAGGCCGATTACGTGCGCGACGATGCCTTTGGCGCTATCCTGCAGTACGCTCGTGATGGAGGCTTTGTCTTTTGCATCGGCGGAAATAGTTTTCGATATAATCCATACGGAAAGCCTGAAAAAGATCGTCTCTCCCAACTCAGAAAGGCGGTGCAGCAAAATCACCCTCATGAATTGCAAAAAACAAAAGAACGGTGGAAGGCGAAAGTGGATATCGGGAGTACAGAGTGGACAGATAAGCATGCAGCAGCGAAAATCCTCGACACCCTTTTTGACGATCTGGGAATCGCCAGGCCTTTCAAAGTAGTGAACCGGAACGGTCAAAGCCCGTGGGGTGTGGAGGCCATGACGATCGAGGTACAGGGGAAGCAAGTCCTGTCTCTGGTGAATTGGCTGAAAAATCCGGTGGTCATTTCCGTTATTTCAGCTAAAGGCAAAATTGTAAGCGCCAGGAACCTGGTGAATAAAGAGGCTTTGGACATGAATAAGCTCCATCTTGAACCAATGGTGCCCATGCTTGTGGAAAGTGAAATCGAGTAACTTTGGGTACGACAGTTGTATTGCTTCACGTGATCTGACTTGAAAATTTACGTGTTCGGCATAGTTGATAAAATAAGAAATAAGTCGAGCGAGCATACACTAAAATAATTATAAAGGAAAATAATGAAATTTACTCTTGTTAGAGCAGCAATTATTGCAGCATTAGGTGGTCTCTTGTTCGGTTTTGATACCGCAGTTATTTCAGGAACCACACGCTGGCTTCAAAATGTATTTGAACTTTCGTCGTTTGAACTTGGTTTTTCTGTAGCAAGTGCGCTAATTGGAACTATTATAGGTGCTATTTTAACAGGAAAACCTGCCGATCGGTTAGGCCGGCGCAACACTCTATTCATACTGGCAACGTTCTATTTTGTATCTGCGCTCGGAAGTGCACTTGCATGGAACTGGTACTCGTTTCTTTTTTTTCGCTTCCTGGGTGGACTTGGTGTCGGCGGAGCATCCGTTGTGTCGCCCATGTATATTGCTGAAATCTCACCTGCAAAATACAGAGGTCGGCTTGTAGCAGTGACCCAATTCAACATCGTCCTGGGCATTCTATTAGCCTTTTTTTCCAATTATGTTATTACGCTGCAAAATCTTGGTGAATATGAATGGCGATGGATGTTTGGGGTTGAGATGTTTCCAGCATTAGTATTCTTTTTCTTACTATTTCTAAATCCGTCAAGCCCGCGTTGGCTGGTTGCAAAAGGTCGTTTGGACGAAGCAAAGGCAGTGTTGGATAAATGTGGAACCGACCTGGGAACTGTTGAGGAAGAAATCCGGGAAATTCAGATTTCCCTCGATATTGAGCACCACAGTATGCAAGAACCCCTTTTTCAAAAGAAATATATCAAACCAATTTTGCTGGCCGTGACGATTGCAATGTTTAATCAACTTTCCGGTATAAATGCACTAATGTATTATGCTCCGCATATTTTCAGAATGGCGGGTGCTTCATCCTCATCTGCTCTACTGCAAACAATCGCAGTTGGTGGTACTAACCTCCTGTTTACAATGGTAGCGTTAACCATTATCGACCATTTTGGCCGTCGAAAACTTATGTTAGTAGGATCAGTTGGCTATATTTTAAGTTTGGGTGCTACAGCATGGGCCTTTTTTAATTATGGTCAGGATTTCAATGACAATGGCAGTATAATTTTGTTAATCAGTTTATTAGTATTTATTGCATCACATGCTTTTGGACAGGGAGCCGTTATATGGGTATTTTTAAGTGAAATATTTCCTAATCGTGTGCGTGCCAAAGGTCAGGCTCTCGGCAGTTTTACTCATTGGTTTATGGCAGCTGTCATATCCTGGACATTCCCGATGATTGCTGAAGTATCGGGAGGTTATACGTTTGCTTTTTACGGAATATGCATGATAGGACAACTTTTATGGGTAATCTTTGTAATGCCTGAAACGAAAGGTATTTCGCTTGAACAGATTCAAAGAAGATTTGGTATTAAATAAAACTAATTTGTAAAGCGGTTCCGGCAGACAACTGTTACGAAAGTTATTATATAGTGCGTTGGTGCAAGTCCGCTGGACTAATGAATCGGGGATTCATGTGGCGCGCCCCGAAAAAGAGCAGAGTGTTGATGCTTCAGAGATTAGAAATATAAATAATGACTGCAGCGACGGGCTAAGCCGCTACATAATCCTGGGTTCTCGGAGATCCCGCGATCCTGGCGGACCTGACGGTCATTACGTTTACCAAACCTCCAAAGGTTTGGTAAACGTTGAAAAGGATAAAGTCGGGGATCACATTTTTCCCTAAAAAACCCCTTGCTTTTCTCCCGACAAATCGTTTCATTAAACCCAGAAACGGGCGGCCCTGTTAATTCAGGCACTTGAGTCACTTTCCACTTCCCTCAACTCCGAATCATTTAAATGGGGATTTTCTTGAGCAACGACGGAGTAAAATCTTTTTCCACCCAAAAACCCAAACTCCCTGACCAGGTGCTCAGGACAAGACTCTACAGTAAAAGGACTGAGGAGGCGTGTGTGCACTGGATTCAGGGGGTGAAATATAAGATAACCGCGCACAGAAATTCCTCTTGTTCAAGAAAATCATTACTAAAACTCTGTTTACATATTGGACCTAAATTTCTAAAAAAGTCAACAAGTCAAATTGTTGCCATTTGCACCCCGGCGATATTTTTTTTGCAGGGCGCGAGCGATTTTACTTCAAGAAATATGTCGGCTATAGCTGATTTACAATAGATTTTGTTCCTAAAAGTTGTTAAAAAAGCGTCATTTTTCACCTCAAGGCATACGTCACCCTGCCGGTTTTGAACCGGTGTCTATATAAATTGTTCTTTGTCAAATGATCCGCTTAAGCGGCGAGTTGGGCGGCGAATGCTTCCCATCGCTCACGAAACGGATGATATTTGTAAAGCCGTATCTTTGGCAATTGACGTCGGCCATATATCTCGGCAGCTGTTTTGATAAACCGGTTACTAAACGTGCGATGCTCTTCTCGGTAAAGTTTTTCATTGCCAAGACGCATCATCAACGACAGGTTATAGGCAAATACACCAAGCTGCCACAAGATGTCGTTTGCCCAAAAGTCATTGGTCAAAGTCGTACCGGCAAAAAGCTGGCTTTTGACTTGTTCGATCCAGGTTTCACTGACGGAACGTTCGACATATTTCTCGTGCGTTGCCCACTCATCCAAGTCAAGCGTTGAGCAGTAGGCTGCACATTTGTAAACCGGAACTAAAATCGGCTTGCCGAATTCTTCCCTTGTTTCGTACTTTTTAATCTGTCTGACGGCTTTGAGTGTGCGCGCTTTTGTCCAGCTTTTAGCCTTGTAACTGAATTTGCACACCCAGACATTAGTGTATCCATCCAGGAGCGTCCAGTCTTGTTTTTGCAAGAGTTCGCGCAATCCTTTGAACTTGGCTTTGACCAGATAATCCCAGTTGAGCGATTCAAGATAATCAAAAAGAGCACCGCTGAAAAATCCACTGTCCGCCCTGAAAAAGATTTGAATTCCTTCGGGAAGATGACAGGCGGTCTGTTTCAGAAATTCAATAATCCCGTTCGACGTGTACGCCGAGCCGGTGCGGAACCATGAATTAACGACCAATTTTAGCTCAGTCGCAAATGCAAGAATAGGATGATAACTCTTGCCGCCTCTTTTTTTCGGGTTAAAACCTTTGGCTGCGCCTTGCTGATTTCCGTAAACAGGCTTGACTGTCGAATCGCAGTCGAGGGTTATTTTTTTCAACCTGGAGTTTTGCAGCACATTTTTAATTCGAGAGCCGGACAAGTTTTCCAATAAATGTGCGCCGCTTTGACCGAGCTTTTTGAATTCAGTTGAAATCACGTCTTTGTTCAATCCGTTTACCAGGCTAAGGACATTTTGGACGATTGGATCCCAAGTGAAATTTGCGATGCCGGTCAGTCTAACTACGCCGCTCATCGACGCCAGAATAACCGAAAGCATTAACTGCGTCAGACTGAATTTACGCGCATTGTGGGCAAACGTCGGAAACTGTTCATCGAACTCTTCGGGCAGCCCAATGTTTTTCAAATACTGCATTATCGGCGCAATGCCGCCGTATAAACTGAGTTTTTTACTCGTAAAGCTCCACGAGGATTTCGGACTTTTGAATTTCAATACTTTTTTTGTATTTTTCATCCTGCAAGCGGCTCCTGTTTTTGTTAGGTTTTTTCAGCTTTGCAACTGTCTAAATTTATAAAACTTGAGCCGCTTTTGATAGGATTATTTTAGAAATTTAGGTTGGATATAATTTATCTCGCCCCCTAAAGGAGTTCATCCTTTACCACCACAAACGTCATCCCAAAGATATGGGAGAAAAAAAAGAGAGCGGAAAGCTTGACATTGCATGGGAAAAAAAGTCACAACGGCTGCCAATGGTGTTTACCAGGGAGAAAGCCAAGGCCGTTTTGAGCCGCTTGTTCGGAGCAAATTGGTTGATGGCCATACTGCTTTATGGCGGCGGACTGGAAGTAAAAAGCCCGGCAGATGATTTGCAACTTTTTTAAAAAGCAATATACTTACAAAAAGGACAATTTATCCCGACCACCCGGGTGCCCAAAAATGGTAAAAAATAATATGGCGCTATGATCTGATATACGTGCGCTACAAGTATGACCATGAGAAAAAGAACAAAATGATCACCGTTGAATTAGTGGCCGAAGAAAACGAGTGGGGCAATAATTCACCTCATATACCCAAAAATAAAACAGTATCTGTAAAAATCAATTATGGAGAGATTGAACTGGAAAAAAGGCCAAGTCGGTAGGCGGTAATTGGAACAGGGATAATCAAGTTTGGGAACTTTCCCGGAAAGCCGTGCAAGCATATAGCCTAAGGTGCGTGTTGTAAACCCAAATGTTGATTTTTCTAATATTAGAAGATTCTTAAAGGTGAGATTAGACCTTTAAGCTATGTACCTTATACCTTAATAGTAATTTCAAATAAACTGCACTAATAAAATAGCAAAACAAGATCGGCACTATTATGGCTAAGAATATAAACAAGAAACCATTTGATGAATCAACAAAACTCAAGTTGAAAATATTCGGGGAGTGTTTTAAAGAATGGTTACCTGTATTCATACATGACAAATTCACTAAACAGGTTTATATTTACGATTTTTTTGCGGGAAGCGGAACGGACATTGATGGCGTATTTGGCAGTCCACTAATCCTTTTAGAAGAAGCTAAAGGGGAAAATAAAAAGTACTGTACTAAAGCCGGTAAAAAGATCACATTTATTTTCAATGAAAATATAAAAAAGAAAAACATTGAACTTACAAAAAATGTTAGCAATTATATTGCTGGTTGCCAAAAAATAAATCAATGTA